>CBRAFL010000071.1:0-18172 GCA_967755055.1 uncultured bacterium | reverse complement strand
CGGCAGCGTCACTCGCGCGACGATGGTGCCGTCACCGGTCATCGGCACGTAGGCGAATTGAAACTGATCGCTTATGTCTCCGATGTCGGTGCCTGCGCCCTCGAGTTTGAAACGCTGGCCGTCGAAATCAGCGCGGCCCGCGAGGGAAACGCTGCCGATATCGGCATTGCTCCACGGTGTCGGCAGACCGGCGCCGATGGAAACTTCGAGCGCGTCGGCGCTTTCGCCAACGGCGTTCGTCGCGGAGACGGTGTAGAAATAAACCTGGCCCGGCGCGACCGCGGCATCGGTGTAGTTTGATACTGCGAGGCCGGACGCGAGCGTGGTATAGGGGCCACCGCGCGTCGTGGCGCGTTTCAACGTGTAGCTCGTCGTGTCGAGCGATGGCGCCCACGACACGATATTTCCACTGGCCGCTCCGTACGCGAAGAGACCCGCTGGCGTGAGCGGCGCCGTGGTGGGCGCGGGCCGGACGACAGGACCGGTGAACGAAAAAAGAAACGTGCCGAAGCCGGGATGATCCGCGGTCTGCGCAGCGCCTTCAGGGCGATTCGCATCAGCGAATTGCTTCGAGTACGTCGTCGCTGAAGCCGCGAGGCCCGCACGATAAAGATAATGGTTCCAGACCATCTCGAAGACCGGTCTGTACCCGCCGCGGCCAATGTCGGAGATTGTGGTGAAATTATTGGTCGAACCACCGGCGCCGTATTTGCCCGAGCGGTCGAGGTAGAGCGTATAGGGCACGTCGTTGCCGAGATTGTAGCTCGCGGTGTATTCGAAGCCTTTCAGCAGGCGGTTGCCCGCGACCGAGAAGAGGTCGAGACCTTGATTCCAGCCGATCTGCGCGGCTTCGGCGAGGAGGCCGAGACCGAGCATCGTGTGCTGCTGATCGCGGCTGCTCTCCTGCGCCTGGCCGTCTTCGTTGACCACGTAGTTGGTGAGTTTCCCGTTGCCGGCGCCATCGAGGTAATAACGGACGGCACGTTCAAAGATCGGCCGGTCGTTACAGAATACGCCGAAGGCCATGATCGTCTTGATCGCGGAGTTGTCCCAATTGCCGTTCGCATAGTAAGCGAAGTTCTCAAAACTTGGATACCACACTTCCCTGAACCAGCGTTCGCAGCGCGCGATATCCGCCGCTGCCCATCCCGAGTTCGTGTAGCGGAGAATCTCGGCGGCGTTGACCAGCTTGTAGCCATCCATCGCGCAGAGCGGTGCCTCGGCGCCCACGGAAGTCATGGTCGATGACCAGCCGTTGACGATCTGAATGGCCTTGTTGGCGTAGGCGATGTTGCCCGTCGCCACCCACATGATCGCCTGCTGATAGGCGGCGTTCGCGTCGTTATGCATCTCGGTCGTGTGCTGACCGCTGCCGCGTCCGAAGATCGTGAACGGCCCCTGCATCGTGTAGGTCAATTTTGACCCGTTGTCGGCGGCGATCGTCTGATAGCCTTGATAGAGCGGACTCGTCTGAGCGGCGACGGCGGCCGTCATGCGATCCAAATCCTGCTGCGTGTGCAACAGACCGGGATGAACGAAACCGGCGGCGACGGCCAGGGACGTGCTGCCGAGCAAAAGCGCCAGGTATGCGATGCTGCGCTGGACGAAAACGCGAAACGAGACAGGGCGAGAGCAAGTAAGGGGCATGATTACTCCGATGAAAAACGAGGCGGGGAGAAAGCGGGACGAAAGCGCTGCGGTCGAAAGCGAAGGGCCGCAGCGCCCAAACTATCCAAACATCACGGACATCACTGGATCAGCGTAGCGGTTTACGCTGATTGGCGGCTGATCACGAAGAAGTCAGAACCGAGGCGGTTCAGACTTCATACTGCGAAAAAAAACAAACTGGGTTGAAGGGTTCACCCGGGAGTTTCACGATTTTCGGCCGGTTCGATCGTTGGATCGAACCGGCGAAATTCGAAAGAGCGGAAGTACTACAGTGGACGGGCCGCTCAGAAGTTAACGGTGGTCGAGAACATATAGCTGCGAGGCTGGCGATACTCGCCAACGCGATTTAGCACCGTCTCGCGTGCGGGCGAAGCGTAGTCGCCACCTTTTGGACGCAACGTCGTCCCGTCGGCCATGATCGGCGCGTGCTGACCGAGCAGGTTATCGACGCGCAGACCGAAGATCAATTCGGGCCCATTTTTCAGCTTCCAGGTGTACCGCAGATTGCCGGTCCACCGGTCGTTACTCGGAATGTAGACTGGAGTGTAGGCATCCACGGTCGGATCATCGATTGCCGTAGTCGGGTTGGCCGGATTGACGATCGTGTCGGAGCCGCGATAACCAGCGAGTTGCTTGCCGCGGTATTGATAGCCGAGGCCGACAGTGAGTTTCTTCAGAACACCGCTCTGGAAGGTGTAATCCGTGTAGGCATTGACGATGATCGTTCTTCCGGCGTTTACCGGGCTCGTCTGGTAATTGGACCGGTTCAGATAAAGGTTGTTATAGTTATCCACGGCGGACTGCTGCTCGATCGAAACGCGGTCGGCGCCGAAGCCAGCGGCCTGAGCCAGCGCCAGCGAGCCGTAATAGAACGGATTGAATACGGCCCGATTTGGGCCGCCGGAATAGATCGGCGTTGTGCCGAAAGTCGCACCTGTATCCGTAACGATCTGCTTAAACAAATCCGCATGCTCATCGATATATTTGATGCTCATCGGATAGGCGCTCATCGACTCTACCCGGTTATAGGAAACGCTGCCCTGGATCCGCCACGCCTTGGTAACATTGCCGACGATTTCCACTTCGTTGCCCTGGCTTCGGCGATTACGAATATCATTGGCCGCAGGAAGCACATCCACGCCATTGCGAGTATTACGACCCGTGCTGCTTAGATCGCCGATAGCGTTGGCCGCATAGATGCCGTTAATGTTTCCGTTCGTCGTCACCTGACCCAAACCGGCGCCAGCGGAAACATAGGCTCCCGTTTCATCATTCTGGAAGTAAGTATAGATGATGTTTAGCCGGCCTTGGAACAGGGTGAAGCGGCTGGTCAGATCGAAGCCCTTGGCCCGCACCGGGGGCAAGATGGTCCCATCGATGGCGGGGGTCGTGCTGCCGGGAACGGAGAAGCTGCCGGCATGATTATAGCCGACGGCGACCCAATCCTTAATGTGATAAATCGCGCCAAGGGCGTGGTTCGATTCAATACTCGTTAGAGCAGGAGAACTATAGTCGTCTTGGAAACGATCAGATTCATAACGCAGATCCCTCACGGCTACGCCCGACGGATTAGCCACGAACCAGGGCGTCGCGGTGTTGGTGGTGGGCGTTGCGGTGGTGCTGAGGTTTGTAACCGTCGGACGACCGACGGCGGCAACCGCTCCGCCCCGGACACCGGCGCTATTGTAGGGCTGATACGTGAGGCTGGCCCAATCGGCCGGCGCATCGGGACGCCAGATCACCGAGGTGCCGTTCCAATCCATCGGATAATCGCCCATCCGCACACTTTGACGAACCCGCTGGATGAACTTATCGCGACGCATGGCACCGGAAACGATGAGCTTGTTGCTGAAAAATTTAGCCACCCCGCCGATCAATCCATAGTTGTATTTGGTATATGAGTCCTGCGCCGAGGTGATCTGGTTAACCCAGTCAGGAGTGACGGAGGTGTTGACGATGTTATTCGCCGTGCCGTTTTGAGTATAGTTATTGTCCTTAAAGGTGAACGTGCCGGTGGGTGAGTCGGCTGATAGATCGTCGCCGAAATACTTGCGTACACGGATCACGTCGAGCCCCTGCCATTGGCGGTGATCGGGATTCAGCTTTAGGGAATAGATCATGTTGGGTCCGGCCAGCAGCCGCTGCTGAGTGGAACCCAACATCACGTTGAAACCATAGTTGCCCCACTTGCCAAAATCCTTGAGGTAGGCGGCGGAAGCGCGAAACGCCTTGTTTTCGCGGAGGGTGAAAGAGTGGCGATACTGACTTTCGCTGTAGAAGCGGCCGAAGTTAGGATTGCTGCTGCCGTCGGGGAGCGCCCGGTTAATATCAACCCACGCATTGGGGAAACCGCTCATCAAATTATTGATGTTGCTGTTGACCTTGCTAATCGTGCCGGCCACTTCGACCTGCAGGTTGTCCGTGAACGCGTGGCTGAGGGTCAATTGAACATTCTTATAGTCTTGAGTGCTGGACGGTCCCTTCGCGCCGTTGACGAATGTTTCGCTGGGCTTGACGAAGCTTGTATAGGGGCTCGCCAGGATCGAATTGAAGCGAAAGTCGGGTAAGTCCATCAGAGAACCGAAGAGAACTCCGCCACCCGAGGTGTTGAAACCGGCTCCGCCGGCGGCTGCCGCGGTGTAAGGACCGTAAGGCGTGGTGTTGGTCGCGCCCGCACCTTGGGTAATGGGATTGTTCTGATATTCCAGAATGGTGTTTCCCAAGCCAGCGCTGGGCGAAAAGAAATAGGAGTTGCCGCCTTGAAATTGAACGCCTTGAGAATTCCCCGCTTGGGTGGTGACCGGACCCGTTGTGGGCAACGGCGCTGCTGTTCCAAGGCTATTGGAGCCATTGTAGGTCGTCAGGCCATTCCAGCCGGCAAACTGATCCTGCACCGGAATGTAGGGAATCTGGCGCTGCTGCTGGCCTCTCTCGCCCTCCAGACGAATCTCCGTCTTCTTCGTCGGTCGGAATGAAATCGTTGCTGACGCCGCCTTGTTGTCGTCCTGAGCAAGATCGCGCCAACCACCTGCGTTTTGATATAGAAGGTTCAAACGGGCGGCAAATTGCTTGTTGATCGGCTGGTTGATATCAGCCGAAACGCGGTAAAAATCATAGGAGCCGATCCTGCTATCAAGCCGCTGGAAGGGGCGCTCAAATACTGCCCGCTTGGTCAAGGCCACTTGCGTGCCACCGAGCGTGCCGTTGCCGAACATGACAGCATTTGGACCGCGGCCGAAATCGAGGCGATCCACGTTATATGAATCGAGCGGCGCATAATAGGGGAAGAAGTTAACCATGCGGTTGCCTGAACTTCCCGTGCTACGCTGGACACCCAGCACCGTGATATTGAACGTGTCGCCACCGCCTGCTGGATCGAGAATCTTATACGAGTTGGTCGTCCACTCCGTTGCCGAGGTCAGGTCCGTGATGCCAATCACATCGATGAACTCGCGGGTCAGCGCGGAGTAGGCCATCGCTGAATCTTTCAAATCCTGCGCCATGCGGCCGCCGGTCAGCGCGCTGGTCGGAGCGAAGCCCACATCCTTGGAGGCGTTCACCTCAAAAGGTGAGAGCTCGATGACATCTTCGGTTGGAACCGCCTCGCTTGTAGTATGGGCTTTGGCCGCGGGCGCGGGACTGACCTGAGCAAGGAGACTGCTGGTGGCGAACAGCGTCGCGGCCACGAGAATGGCCGGGCGCGATAGTGCGTGCGAAGTCCGGAGATGAAACGGCGAGTTCATAGCTTGGAGGGGTTAGTCGGGGGTCGGAGTCGGGGCGCGAGCGAAGTGTCCCGAGGCTTCGATGCAGTGATCACACGATATTGGTCCCCGCAATGCGTTGTTCCGTTTACAGTAAACCGTTCGTGATGTGTGCCCGCTGCTGAAAATTTCAGGCATCCGGACGGACACGGCCGAAGGCTCCGTATCCATTAAACACTACGATTAGCGCGTGTGGACTCTACGCTCAGCGACGAGGACGACTCCGTTGATGAATAGTCGACAACTCAGACGCGCCGGCGCGAACTCGCACTCGATTCTCGCTGCGGCGCGCAGTTGCACGAGAAAGAAAACGGCGCAGTTTCGTGGATGCAGACACTGGATTTCCTCACTCGTTTGGAAGAGCATCTTGCCACGCAGCTCTCGTGTCTCGACGTCAAAGCTCATCCGTCCAGCGACGGGCCGCGCAGGCTTACCCGGCAGTGGACAATCGACTTTGTCGCCACCGAAGCCGCAAAGTATCCCGGCTCCGCGAATCTCGCCGCGCTACTGCGCAACGTGAGCGAGTGCGGTCCGGAGTTTGGCCATTAAGTGGCAGCCGCAACACGATGGAACTATGAAAACGCCTGCAACTGCCACTCGAGGTGAGAAGCTCGCAGATCGGGTGAGGGCGGCTTTGGTGCGCGTTCCAAGCGTCAAGGAGATGAAGATGTTTGGAAACATCGCGTTCACGGTGCGCGGCAAAATGTGCGTGAGTGCGCGAGCCGAGCGCATCATGTGCCGCATCGATCCCGCATTTCACGATGCTGCAGTGAAACGCAAAGGCTGCCGAACCGTCGTCATGAAAGGCCGGCAGTATCGAGGTTATGTGTACGTCGACGCCGCCGCGCTAAAGACGAAGCGCGCTTTGAAGTACTGGGTCGAACTCGCGCTGAACTATAACCGGGATCAGGAAGCCAAGTGAAACGTCCGGATTAGCCGCCCAAGGCGAACGCGATCGCCGCGCCGTTTTCTGTTTGCGAACGCTGCGCATTACATGGCTGATCTTCGTCGTCAGCCAAAATGAAGCCGAAACTCGATCACTGCGTGATTACCGTTTCCGAGTGGGAGCGTTCCAATTGTTTTTATCGCGACGTTCTCGGAGCCGAGTTGATTCCATTCCCGAATGGTTGGGCGTATCGCTTCGGGAATGAGCAGCTGAATGTGCATGGTCCCGGCCAGCCCGGTGATCCGAACGCGCGCATTCCGGTTCCTGCAGGCGGTAGTGATCTTTGCTTCGAATGGGCGGGATTAATTGAAGAAGCCGTTGCTCACCTCAGCACCCACGGCGTTGCAGTGGAGGTCGGTCCGGCAGTGCGGACGGGAGCGAAAGGAAAAGGTATCAGCGTCTATTTTCGCGATCCGGATGGATCCCTGATGGAGTTCATCTCGTACGAGAGCTATCGAGCAAAAGCTGAAGGTGGCTCAAGCGGGATCTCCGGGAAATAAACAACTTAACCGCAGCGAACTCAAAGAGCGCGTCACACGGAAAAATAAATTTCGGTCTCTGTTCGAAGCGCAGCGATCCTGCCTGCCTTCTCTTCCTTTCACCGCTTTATCCTGACAAACGTGCCGCCATAAAATCCTCCGGTGGGTTTATCGTCGCGGTCATACTGCACCGACCGCAGCTCGTATTCGTCATCTGAAATCCATTTGTACGTATATATTCGGTAGGTTCCTTCTGGTTCTCCTTCAAAAGAGACTTTCGAAGTGACATCTCCGTTTTCACCGACCGTTCCTTTGCCAACTCCGCTTCGGGCGGGAGCGAAACTCGATAGATGCTCCACTTCCTTTCGGGCACGATTGTAAATCCAAAGAATATGCCCGTGCGGTGGCGGACCATCGACGATCCACAACAAACTATTGCCCGTGTTGAGCGGCTTACAGACCGTGTGGTGCTGTGGGATCTTGATGTGCTCGGTGCCCTGCCCCCAGTTTTGGGTCCAGTTATCCTCTTTCAGCGTCCATTCGCCGATGAATCTCCTGAACGGATTGTCTGAGTTTGGGATGCGGTCACTGCCCGAATGCTGAGGGCGATGTTCGGGCGTGCCGAGCTCCGGGGCGGCCGCGGTGGCTGTCGTTTGAGCGAGCGTCAGCCGTGCCAGTGCGCCGAACAGAACGATTAGTATGCGCCAGCGATGGGAGGAGGTGAGCATGAGGAAGGAGGGTTGTTCTGCTCCCGACGGAAGGGTGCCGCAGGAGTGAAGCAGGACCATAGAATAAAATTACATCATCGTCGTCCTAGCCGATCGGCCAAGACGACTTGGTCATCGAGTCATGCGATTTGAACGGATCAAATGGGTCGATGCGCGGAAAACAACGGATTACGGAGAGAGCGGGTCGGAGACCTCGCCGTACTCAATTCCAGCGCTCCATTCACGGCTCCGGCGCAGGGTTGCGCGATGAAGCAAGCCCCGCCTCGTGCCTTTGCACCTCTGTGCTTCAAGGCGCTGCCGGGCAACGACAGCGTTCGAGTTGAACACAATCGTCCAGTCGAGAAATGTATTCAGGATTTTACCACACCGAGCCGGCTCTTGGCCGCAGCCAGGCCGACCAGAGCAAGACCGAGGAGAACAGCGACCGAGCCCGAATCTGGAACTGTGCCTGTGGACGGATTTGAGGGTGTCGCGTAGATAAAATCATCCATCACGACGAAATCGTCATTCGGGTTACCCAGGATACCATTCGAGATGAGCGTGTTGGCACCGGAAGTAATTCGAACCCGACTAATCAATCCCTCGCCCGCCCACAGTACCCCGCCGAGAAAACTCAGGCCCTGATTACCCGCGACCAACGCGTTACGAGAAAAGATGAGGTTATCGTCCAGATCGAAGAAATCCAGATGGGTTAAACCCGCCACTTCGACATCCGCGAAGACCAACCCAAACGCACTCGTTGCTGCTGCCGTGTTGGTGCCGGGCACAAAGAACCGGACGTCGGTGACGTTACTGCCCACGGCGGTGAATAACTTCTGCGGGCTGAAGGTCTGCAGGTCGTTGGAGAAACCAAAGAGTACAGGCGTTGCTTCGCCTGCATTAGCACTGACGAGAAACCCCGTACCCGGGGTGCTGAAAACGACGCCCCGCGGAGAATTCACATTGAAGAAATTTGCCGGCATGGGATTGGGATCGGAAAAACCGCTCGGAACGCCGTCCCAATTTATTTCCCGGCGAACACCGCCGAAATCGCCATTCGCGCCGGCGACGGTTCCGCCACCGATCGCACTTCGGAATGCATCTCGCGTCGCGGTAATCGAAGCCGGATTAGCGCCAGCCGCCTCAAAGACGGTGACGGCGGGACAAACAAGAGCGGTGCCAACAAGAGCACCTAGACCAGCGAGGATGTTTTTCATGGGGTAGGACTTTTGTAAGCATGAATTCCGCCACACGCCGGCGATCGACCCCGGCCACAAGCGAGCTGTTCAAAATGAATCTATTACGACCGGGGAATTTTTTCGCGGCGAATTTTCG
The DNA here is from genome assembly GCA_967755055.1 of uncultured bacterium. GTDB lineage: Bacteria > Verrucomicrobiota > Verrucomicrobiia > Opitutales > Opitutaceae > Opitutus. The sequence continues at coordinate 9,276 of CBRAFL010000071.1, read as the reverse complement.
CTGTAATGCGATGTTACAAAACGAAGGTATTCCTTACATCCGCGAAGATCTTCACCGCGTATGCCTTCAAAATGATTCTCGGCCCGAGCCCCGACGCCGCATCGTCAAACATCCGCTTGTCAGATTAACGGATCTTCACCGGAATGAATTGAGCGACGATTCACTGGCGGTTCGAACACCATTCGATGTTTTCGGGGCACTTGGATTTCCGTCACAGTGTGTTGATCCGTGCCCATCCGTGATATCGGTGGTCAAGTCCGACTGAATCGTTCCGGATGAAGAGCGGGTCAGAGACGCCGCCCTACTCGGATCCAGCGATTATCCGCCTGACTTGTTCTCGGTCGCTGGTCCAGCCGTGGGCGAGGCACCGGCCGCCGACGGAGGCCTGGCTTCCGAGAATCCCTCTTCCAGCGTTCTGCACAGATCAGCCAGATTGAAGGGCTTCAGGAGTAGCCCCATCACACCGCATTGCGCAGAGCGCTGTTCGACCGCGGGACTGCTCATTCCGGTCATGTGCCAAATGCGAATTGTTCGTCCGCGCTCCTCCGTTTGATCACGCAGACGGAGAGCGGTTTGAAAACCGTCCATCAGGGGCATATAGATATCAACGAGAGCGCCATCGAATGAGGACAAACGCGCCGCCGCCAGAGCCCCCGCACCAGAAGGCACACAGGTGACTTTGTATCCCGCACTCGTTAGCATGGCGCCGAGCGTTTCGAGGACTGGATGCTGATCGTCGACGACGAGTAGCTTTCGCCGTACCTGCGATTCCGGAATGGTTTCCACGTCTGAACCACAAAGCCGAAGGCGCGCGTCACGCAAGCGATTTGTAAGAGTGACGCGATGACAGGTTGCGAAATAAGAAACTGCAGCGAAACAGAAGACGGTTCATGAAATTTTCCGACTAGAGAAATCGAAGGCGGGCATGGCGTATTTTTATATCGATACTCTGATCGACGCGAGAATCTCAAAGAGCCTCGACACGCGTCGGGGCCTCGTAGGTTTTTCGCGCCTTGCGAACTTCTTCGTGATTCTTGTTCGCCCATTCCACCAAGGGCCGAAGCTGTGCCGCCAGCGATTCTCCGAGTGGACAGAGTTGATACTCCACTTTCGGCGGGACCGACGGGTAAACTTTTCGGCTCACAAAACCGTCGCGCTCCAATTTCCGCAACGTCTCCGCCAGCATCCGTTTCGAAACGTCACCAATCGCGCGCTGTAGTTCCGAGAATCGGTGCGTGCCGCGCTCAAGCGTCAACAGCACCAAAAGACTCCATTGGTCGCCGATACGATCCAGCACATTGCGGATTGGACAATCTTTGTCGTGGCCGGTCCCGGGCAAAACGGGTTGAAGTTCAAAATACATCGGTGATGCGCATCTCCGAGGTTACGCTGCCGTAACCAGGTGAGAAATAACGCTCCTCTTGTTGGAAGTTTATGCGGGTGATAGGATGAGGTGGTCACTCCTCACACAAGCCCATCCTCACTGGATTAATTATGATCACCAACAAAACTCTCGCTCGTTTCATGGTACCCTTCGGCTTTGGCCTTGGCGTTGTCGCAGGCGACACAGCCGCGCAACCCGCGACGCCACCTGCCCTCTCTCTACAAGTCTATAATGCCGACAGTGGCAGTTTCCACGTCAACGCCGTGTTGGTCTCCGGAAAGACGGATGCCGTACTGCTCGATACGGGTTTCACTCGCGCCGATGCACTGCGCATCGCTGCCATGGTTCTCGAAAGCAAGAAGGCGCTCAAAACCATCTATATCAGCCAGGCTGATCCCGATTTCTACTTCGGCATTGAAACGCTGAAACAGATTTTTCCGTCGACGAAGATCGTGGCCGCTGCACCGACGTTGAAGAAAATCCAAGCGACCTTGCAGACGAAGTTACAACTCTGGGGTCCGCGTTTGGGCGACAACGCACCCAGGAGCGTTCCTCTGCCGGAGGCGTTGGCGGGCAATACCATTCAACTAGAAGATCAAGTCCTCGAGATTCGCGGCCTCGATGATTCCATGCCGCATCGTAGCTATGTTTGGATTCCTTCGATCAAGGCGATCGCTGGCGGCGTGAATATTTTCGCCGGCCTGCATGTTTGGACCGCCGATACGCAGACTGCCCAGGAGCGGGCCGACTGGATCAAGAAATTGGACGTCATGACAGCGCTCCAGCCCCAGATCGTAATCCCCGGTCACTCGGCACCCAGCGAAAAACAGGATGCGTCCCAGATCATCTATACTAAAAACTATCTCACCCGTTTCGAGGTCGAGCTAGCGAAGGCGTCCAACGCCGCGTCGCTGATCGAAGCTATGAAGGCAGCGTATCCGAAAGCGGGTCTCGGCATCGCATCGGACATCGGCGCGAAAGTGAACAAGGGCGAAATGAAATGGTAGACGACCGCTGATTGACAACCTCCGCTCTGCTCTCGCCGACCTTGCTTCACGACTGGATCACCGCCGCGAGGCGATCGAGATTCTGTTCGTTCCCGGGTTCGACGATGTGGCGAACCGAATTTGCCACCGCGTGATCATCGAACACCTGCTCCCAGGTAACCCGCGTGCCCGCCCCAGTGCTTTCGAGCGAGATCGTGAGGACAAACTTCGGCGCCGAGACGTGGTGGATGATGACCTGACGATCCCGCTCGATCGCGCCGAAAACTGATTCGTTGCGGTAAACCCTGCCGTCGGGGCCGATCATCGCGAAGACCCATTTGCCGTCGGGCTTGAATTCGAACAAATCAAACGTGTTCGTAAAACCGTTGGGCCCCCACCACTGGGCGAGGCGGGTCGGATTCTGGATCGCCGCAAACACTTTCGCAGGCGACGCGGGAAGTTCCCTGGTCGTTCTAAACGTGCTCGCGGCACGGCGGCGCGCCTCGCTCTGCCGCACCATCTCGTCCAGGTCGGCGGCGGGACGGATTTCCCACGGCCCGAACTTCGCGCCGGGATGCTTCGAGATCAGGTCGACCGCGTGGTTCAGGTCGCGCGCTTCGAGGATCATGATGCCACCGAGCTGCTCCTTGGTTTCCGCGAAAGGCCCGTCGGTGACGACGACCCGTCCGTTCGCGTAGCGCAGCGTCATCGCCGTATTCGGCGGCTGCAGCCCTTCGCCGCCCTTGAAGTGACCGTTCGCGCGGAGCTGGTCGTCGTAGGCGCAGCAGCTGTCTATCATCGCTTGTTGTTCGATTTCCGGGACGGAGGCGAATGCGTTGGAATCAATATAGCCTAGGCAGATGTATTTCATGGTGGATTATGGGTGAAGGGCTCGAAATTGAGCACCCCTTTATCACCTAGCCGATCGGCCGGAGCTGATTTCGACACGGCGGTGAAAAAAAGTAGCGAGCATCGAGTAGCGGGTAGCGAGTAGGTCGGACTTAAGCGCAAAGGCGCGTCGTCGCAAAGATCCGAACCCCAGAGGGAAACCGCTAATGGGATTTTCCCAATGGGGAAATCTTGATCCAGTGGCTACGGCTGATCGCCTGCGCCTTGTGGTGATTGGAGCCCGCTAATCGCGGTCTGCGATCAGCGGACCCCACCACCTACTCCGGAAGCGATCAGCTGCAGGGGTGATATGAGGATCTGCCCATTGGCAGGTCCCATTAGCGGTTTTCACCCTCCGAGTATTTCAAAGACACGCCCTCGTAAGGCTCGGGCCGATTCGGGAATGCTCGCTACCCACTACCCGCTACTCGCTGCTTTTTTCCAGCTCCCGGAGCCGTTTTTCCAGGTAACGCTGCTCCGGCTCTGACTTCGCCAACGCGTGAGCCTGCTCGTAGGCGGCCCGCGCCTCTTGCCAGCGCCCGAGCCGGCGAAAAAGATCGGCGCGTGCCGCATGCACGAGGTGGTAATCGCGCAATTCGCCGCGCGCGATCAGCGCATCGATGAGGGCCAGCCCGGCCGCCGGGCCTTCGTGCATGGCGATGGCCGCGGCCCGGTTGAGCTCGACGACCGGCGAGGGCTGCATCGCCATCAGCGCCGCATACAGCGCGCAAATCTGCCGCCAGTCGGTCTCCTCCGGCGTGCGCGCCTCGGCGTGGACTGCAGCGATCGCGGCTTGCAGCGTATAAGGCCCGAAGCGTCGCGTCGCCAGCGCACGCTCCACCAGCGCAATGCCCTCGCGAATGAGCGCGTGGTTCCACGTCGACCGATCCTGCTGCTCGAGCAACACGAATTCGCCCTCGGCGCTGACGCGGGCCGCGCGTCGCGATTCGTGCAGCAGCATGAGTGCGACCAGGCCGATGACCTCGGGCTCCGGCACCCACTCGAGCATCACGCGGCCGAGGCGGATGGCTTCGGCCGACAACTCCACGCGTGTGAGCGAGGGGCCCGACGACGCGGAGTAGCCCTCGTTGAACAGCAAGTAGATCACGGCCAGCACCGCGCCGATCCGCTCCGGCAGTTCCGCGCCCGACGGCACCTGATACGGTATTCGTTCGTCGCGAATCTTCGCCTTCGCGCGGACAATTCGCTGGGCAATCGTCGGCGCCGAGGTGAGGAAAGCACGCGCAATTTCCTCGGTGGTCAGCCCGCACACCTCGCGCAACGTGAGCGCCGCGCGGGCGTCGGGCGCGAGGGCGGGATGACAGCAAGTGAAGATGAGTTTGAGTCGGTCATCCGGCAGTTCGTCGTCGACGGCGGCGGCGGCGGGTTCACCGCCGTGCAACGTGTCGGCGATGTCCTGCTGCGACGCATCGAACCGCGCGCGGCGGCGCATCGCATCGATGGCCTTGAAGCGCCCGGCCGAGATCAGCCACGCGCGCGGGTTCGCCGGCAGGCCCTCCACCGGCCAGCGTCGCAGAGCGGCATTGAACGCGTCGTGCAGGGCATCCTCGGCGAGATCGAAATCGCCGAGTAGACGGATGAGCGTCGCGAGGATGCGACCGGCCTCCGCGCGGTAAACGGCGTCGAGGTGGGTGCGGATATCGACCGAAGATGACTCGGACATGGAGAGAGAAAAGAGGAGAGCGGAAGTCGACCTAGCGCGGCAAGAGTAACAGGCGGTGGTCTCTCAACTCTCAACTCGGGACTCTCAACTGCATGCGTCCGGCTTAGCTCTCAACTGAATTGCCCCGGACAAAATCCGGGCCCCGTCGCCAGGGTGTAAGCAGCAAGCGCAAGAGCCGGTAAACCCGGCGGTCAGCGGCCGGCACCGAGTCCTGCCGCCACGTTACGCTACGGCACAGAAGTGAGAGCCTGGGTGGGCTAACATCGTTTTAGCCTCCCTAAGTTCTATCTTGCACTTAGAACACCAGGGCGCTAGATTGCGTAGTCATGAATTACGCCGTTTCCACTCCTGCGCAGCTCCGAACCGTGCTGCGAGCCATGCGGGATTCCCGAGGATTAAGCCAGGCGCAACTGGGCAACCGTATTGGCGTCAGCCAACGACGCATCGCGACCATCGAAGCCGCCCCCGGACGGGCCAGCTTCGATCAACTGTCACGCATTGTCGCTGCGCTCGGCGGACGACTCGTGATCGACGATCCGTCTGCAAAGATCCCGGTCGCCAGGCAGAAGAAGCCCGCGAAGGCCATCCTCTCGGAGAAAGCAGACTGGTAACATGGCCGCCTCTTCCACGCTCACGATTTGGATGAATGGTATCCGGGTCGGGACATGGTCCGTTCGCCGCGGTGTGCACGTTTTGGAATATGATCCAGCGTGGATCGAGTCGGCGGCTGGCCGGCCACTTTCGCTTTCGCTGCCGTTCACGCCGCGCAACGAGCCGATTCGCGGTGAAAAGGTGGAACACTACTTCGACAACCTCCTCCCCGACTCGGCTTCAATCCGCAGCCGGATTCGCGCGAAGTTCGCCACCGACTCCACCGAAGCTTTCGATCTCTTGGAGGCTATCGGCCGCGATTGCGTCGGAGCGGTTCAACTCCTGCCCGAGGGCGAAACGCCGACCGGATTTGACCGCATTGAAGCCGAGCCACTGAGCGACCGTCGTATTGAGGAACTCATCGCCGGGAGCCTTTCTCCGGCGCGGGTTCTCGGACAAGAGGAAGAGAGTGATTTTCGAATTTCCCTCGCGGGCGCGCAGGAGAAGACCGCCCTGCTCTTTCACCAAGGCCGGTGGTGCCGCCCGTTAGGCTCAACTCCGACCACGCATATTTTGAAGCTGCCCCTTGGGCTCATCGGTCATCTGCAAATGGACATGCAGGGTTCGGTCGAGAACGAATGGCTTTGCTCCCGACTCATGCAGAGCCTCGGCCTCAACACGGCGCATTGCGAAATCCTGCAATTCGGGAAGCGAAAGGTGCTGGCGGTCGAGCGTTTTGATCGGCGTCTTCAGCGTGCGCGTTGGATTGCTCGTCTCCCCCAAGAGGATTTTTGCCAGGCGCTCGGTCTACCCAGCACGATGAAATACGAGAGCGATGGGGGCCCGGGTATGCGTGATATCCTGCGCGTTCTCGACGCGAGCCTAGCCCCACTCGGAGACAAGCGAGCCTTTCTCAAAGCACAGATGGTTTTCTGGTTGTTGGCAGCACCCGACGGTCACGCGAAAAACTTTTCCATCTTTATCGAGCGAGACGGCAGTCACCGCCTTACGCCCTTCTACGATGTTCTGTCCGCGTGGCCGATCGTCGGCCGCGGGGTAAATCACCTCGACTGGCGCAAAGCCAAACTCTCCATGGCGGTGCGCAGCAAGAGCGCCCACTGGAAAATGAGCGAACTCAAACCTCACAGCTGGGACGCGATCGCGAGAGTTGCCGGTCTTGGCGCAAGCGCGGAGCTGTTTGCGGAAATCGTCGCAGCGGCGCCCCGCGCAGTGGAGGAAGTGAGTCGTGAGATCAAATCCGGATTCCCCGAAGAAATCCGCGACAAGATCTTCAACGGATTTCTGAAATCAGTCCGCTCTCTCTGAGCCAAGGTCTGGCCGTGTAGATGATCTCCGATGTGAGATACGGGACGATCGGCTCTTTCCCCTAGGTAGCTCAGCGTCTTGTCAAGAGTTAAGGGCCTGTTGACCAAATCGCGTACGCCATCGCACGCAATGCAGGGGCTCACATGTTGATGACTTTTTTGTAGCCGCACCGGTTACGGTGCGGTCCACACGCCAAGGCGTGCGGCTACATTTGGTCAGCGCTCACCGAAGGTCACAGCAATCAATCAAGATTTGGGCAACGGGCCCTTAAGACGTGACCCGTTCCGGCCGGTCCGTTCCGGCTGGGGTTCGATTGAATTGTCATGGCGGGCACGAAAAAAATGCGCCTCGGGGCAATCCGAGACGCAATTGTGCCGTAACGTTTATTTATTCTGGAGCTCACCACGTTGCCGTGTCGGTCAGAGCGGGACGGGGCCTCGGCAGGTGATAGCACTGCGCGACCGCAACCCCCTTCTAGTTTCACGCGAAATCAACCATTCAGCCACCGCAGCGTTGATGGCCCATCCTGCTCCCATGAAAAGCGTCCTAGCCAGTTCGCCTCGAATACTCGGGAAAAGGAACCAGGGAAGATGAGTGAAGACTTGCGTACCCGCGCCGAGGCCAAGGGCGTAACCGCGGATCATCCAGGCTTGGTGACTCGGGATGTCTCGCCTCAGGACTGCAGCAAGGCCGAGGCATAAAGACGCAGCCATCGCCGAACCTGCCAGCAGTCGGATCGCATAAAGGAAGGGGCCGTCAAAACTCGCGGGTAACGGACCGGAAAAATTTGCGGGCGGATGAAACTGGGTCATCCACAAACCCGTCAGCGCGGCAACCAACCCGCACGGGACCAGCAGCCGTCCGGCCGCACGATGCCAGCTTGGATTACGACGGCGGAACCCGGGCGCGAACTGGAACGCTCCGGAAACGCAAAAGATCACGGAGCTGACAATGTGCCACACGATAGACAATGGCGCGGCGAAGAACCGTGCGTTGTCGGATGTGATCTCCGCACCACCACCGAGCTGAACCAGCCGGAAAGTACCACCCGCAATCGGGACGATACTGAGGGCGATCAGTCCGGCGGGAATGAACCAGTTGGCTCTGGTGGAGGAAGTCATATTGAAAATACGTATCGTAAGCTCCGACTGCCGCACGTGGTCATTTCGTCGCGACCTTCGTTACGATCGGATGGGCGATCTTGCGCAGCTCCACACTCCAATGGTCGATCCCCCAGTGCGCTTGGCCGAAACGAGTGAAGGCCCAAAGTCCCTCCAGCGGTGTGCCAGTGCTGAAGCCCGCGAGGGCCACGAGTTGGTCGCCATTGGCTGCATCGCGCACTTCGAATTCCATGCTGACGCCGCCATTGTCGACTGGGCAAAGCACCAAGCTCGTGAGCACGTTCAGGACGGGATCGGAAGTGTCGATACCCGTAATCGCCGAGCGGACTCGTAACGTTCCGGGCTCGGCGACGGTCACGATTTTCCACTCTTTGCCGAGTGCTTTCCGGAGGGCCGCTTCACTGTAAGCAGCAAGATCCGTTATTTCTTTGGCGGTGATTTTGCTTTCATCCTCGGCCCTCAGGCGAACGACCACGGGCTCGATGAGCACGCCGGTGTACTCCGACTTCTTCCAATCGGTCTGCTCATATACGAGACGATGCGAATCTTTCGGATCGGGCTTCAGGTGTCCGTAGTTTCCGAGAAAGCCACTGGAGTGGTTCGACATGTTGGCGCAACCACCGAGCAAGAATGAGGCAAAAACCAGCGGAAGGATTATCGACCGGGAGGCGGATTTCGAATGAATCGCTTTGGACATGCTCGACCGAAGATAACTCCGCGCCGTGGTGAGTTTGAACTCTGCCGCGGTGAGAAGATCGGCGGCCTGGCCGTTAGAAGTGCCCGCGCGCGATCGCCACCAAGCTAAAATGCGAATGGCAGCCGCTAGCAGGAGCGGGGCGACAAACCAGAGATGAATACGGTCGTCACGCACTCGCGAAACTTCTGAAATCACAAAGATTGTCCAAAGCACGTATGCCCCGCTCGCATGAAGGGCCCGCCAGATGCGAGGTCCCACTAGAGCGGCCGTGCGATCGAACGACGTGACAGTCATCGCCAGCAGAAAAACATAACCGATCCCGCCCGGGACGTTCGAGCCCGGATGAACCTCATGAAATTGAGCGGCGTAGCGGCCAATAAAAATCGAGATGGCGACGGCGTGGATGAAATGAGATACGGCGAACGAGAGCCCGAAGTAGCGGCGATTCGCCACCTGCCATCGGGTCCAGACATTCGGCCATATCCGGTTTACGGCGGTCGCGCTGAAGGCCAGACAGAAAAATCCGAGCGATACGCGCGCAGTGAGACGAATCAAAAGACGGATGGAATCCACGTCGCCGTCATGCCACGTCACGAGAA
>CBRAFL010000070.1:0-18405 GCA_967755055.1 uncultured bacterium | reverse complement strand
GATCCGTCGATCGGCGCGCTGGCGGGGACATGTCTCGCCTGGTTGCTCGAGCTCGACAGCGGCGCACAGCCGTGTCGGGCGCGAGTTGACGAATTACTGAAAGCGGACGCGATCATGGTGCTCAACTCGGTTCGCGGTATCACCGCGGTTCGAGAAATCCGCGATAAACAGGATCGCGTGCTGGTGAGTTCGCTCGCTTCGCAGGTTCATCCGCTCGTCGTGTCGCTGCGACATCAGTGGGACGAAGCGTTGCAAGCCACCGCGCGCGGCTGATTGTGCGGACCTGACCGCTTCACTTAGGAATGTCATGTCGTCTGCTCCAGTGATTTCCGACTATTCCGCTGCGGCGGAGTACTTGAAGACTCTCAAAACCCGCGGCGTGCATCTCGGGCTGGATCGCATGCGTGGATTCATGACTGCGCTCGGCAACCCGCACGAGACGGTGCCGTGCATCCATATAGCTGGTACGAACGGCAAGGGCTCTGTCGCGGCGATGCTGGAGGCGATTTTGCGTGATGCCGGCTGGCGAACCGGGCTCTACACCTCACCGCATCTCGTGCGGCTCGGCGAACGTGTGCAGATCAACCGCGGCATTTTGAGCGAGAGCGAGATTGTGCATTATGTCCGAGAAATGCAGCCGATCGCGTCGCGTTTGAAGGACGCTGAAGGAGCATCATCACATCCGAGTTATTTCGAATTTATGACGGCGATGGCATTTCTGCATTTCGCACGGCAGCGTTGTGACATCGCGATTGTCGAAGTGGGAATGGGCGGCAGACTGGATGCGACCAACGTTATCACTACACCGGAAGTGAGCGTGATCACGTCGATCGGCTTGGATCATTGCGACGTGTTGGGCGACACGCTCGAAAAAATCGCGGCGGAGAAAGCCGGCATCGTCAAACCGGGCCGCCCGGTCGTGATCGGCCGACTCGGAGAAAGCGCAGGGGCGGTCGTCCGCAATGTCGCTGCTTCGAACAACTCGCGCGTGATCTCAGTGGCCGAGGAGTTCGGCCTCGATGTCTCGTGTTATCCGAAAACGAACCTCTCGGGAGATTACCAGCGGTGGAACGCCGCCACGGCTGATTTGGTTGCTCGCGCCTTGCCCGCAAAATGGAAAGTCACGGACGCAGCTCTCGCGCGCGGATTGTTGAGCGTGGACTGGCCTGGTCGTTGGCAGGAAGTTTCCGTCGGCGGGCGACGGGTGATTCTGGATACGTCGCATAATCCGGAAGGCGCGGAGACACTTGAGCGCAACCTCGCGGAGTTCGTCGCTGCAACGAGACGCGCGCCGATCATTGTCGGCGCGGCTGTGGGGATTTCACGCGCGCAGGCGCTCGTGCCGGTGTTCTGCCGGCATGCGAAGGAGATTCATTTTGTTGTGCCGGCACAGCGTCGCGCGTGCCGTCATGAGGAACTCGAATCCTTCATCGCGCCGGACTTTCGCGGCCGGGTTATTCGAGGTGCGGTGGAAAATATCTTTCCGTCCGCCGATGTGTGCACGGTTGGCGTAGCTGGAGAGACCGTTGTCGTGACGGGCTCGATCTATCTGGTCGGAGAAGTGTTGGCGCGACTTCAGCCCGAGCGCGGACCGGATGAAAGCGGTCTGCAAGATTTCTGAGGAAACTGATGTGTCGTGTGTGCGCGCGCAGAACCACTCGCTCACGCTCGTAGCTACGAGCGTGAGCGAGTGGTGATTGGGTCTAGGTTAGCGCCCGCGTACGGCCGATACGCTATTCCGCGACAGCGGCCACGTTTACTCCGGGCTGGCACATGCAAGAGGAGCTGATTCGCACGTCGGCGTCGCGCCACACTTTGTCGAAATTTGCCGCCACGGTCGCGGCTTCCTGCTTCTGGCCGCGCACGCGGAGGCTTTCGGCGAGTCCGTAGAGTGACCAGCCGTTATTCGGCAGGCGTTTCAAATCCTCGCGATAGACCATTTCCGCTTCGCCGTAGCGGCCGGCCTGCATCAATGCAGCGCCCAAAGAGTGACGCACCGGCAGGAACCACGCGGGCGGTTCGATATAGCGCAGTGCGTCTTCGGCTTTCACGGCTTCGCGCAAACTCGCGAGACCTTCGTCGATCTTGCCTTCGCGATAAAGAATTTCGCCTGCGAGCATCGGTTTCGCCACCGCGAGAATCGTGTGAACTTGAACCGGCCCGGCCATTTCCGCGGCTGGCACGAGCGGCGCGGCGGCAAGATACGCTTCTTGTTCGGCTTTGGCTTCCTCGATGTTGCCTTTCGCGGCGTAGGCGATGCCGCGCGCGGCGTGTCGCATGGCGCGGGCAAACGGCAGATAATCGCTGTGCTCGGGCGCGGCGAGAACTTCGTCCCAGCGGCCGAACCGCAGTAACACCTCGTACGGCATTGCAACATAGCTATCCGCGAAGAGTGCGAACTCCTTCAAGAAATCGTCCGGCAGCTCCGTCACCATTTTACGGATATGAGTAACGGCGAGTTCCTGCTGGCCGGTCATCATCGCGGAGTAGGCGAGCATGTGCTCGTTGTGAGCATTGTAGATGAGGAGCGGACCGGTCGCCGGGCCAACGACAGCGCGGTAGCGGCGCGCGGCCTCGATCGCCTTGAGATTGCCAGCGATGGACTCGTGCCAGCGTCCGCTGCGAATATCGATGTGCGTCGGCATGTGGACATTGTGAGCGAGGCCGGGCTGCAGGTTGCGCAGGCGGTCAGCGGCGGCGGTGGCACGCTCAGGATGCGGCGAGGCTTCGACGGCGTGAATGTAGAGGTGATTCGCGAGAGGATGGTTGATGTTGACCTTCATAACCGCGTCGAGCGTGGCGACGACTTCCTCCGTTCCGGGCTGTGGTTTGCCATCCTGCGTCCATTGATCCCACGGGCGAAGATCCATCAATGACTCGGCGAAAAACGCGCCGACATCAGGATCGTTGGGATGAGCGAGCCAGACCTTGCGCATCGCATCAGCATACGCGCGATCGAGCGGGGTGCGGTCCTCCGGCTGTGGATTCGCGTAACGGGTGGCAAGGGCTGCGATGAGTTCACGTTCGATCGGAGAAGCGTGAGTCGCGTTTTGTTGAGCGAGCGTGAGCGAACTCCAAGCCTGCGCGGCGGCGGGTGGTGGTACGAAGGGAACGTTGATGTGCGGACCGTTGGCGAGCGCGACGCCCCAGTGCGCCATCGCGCATTCGGGATCGAGCTCCGCTGCTTGTTGGAACGAGCGGATCGCGGCGCCGTGATTGAAACCCTGGAGGAAGGCGAGCCCTTGGTCGAAGTAGCGCTGGGCCTCGGGAGATTTGGTGGTGACCTTACGCGTGTAAGAACCGAGGCCGTCGTAGAGAGGTTCTTTGGCGGTGAGGACGACAGATCCGGCAAGCAATAGCGTGACTGCAAAGCCGCGGAGACCGCGGGCGAGCGTGAACATTTTCATGGCTGGGAGGGAGGTTTCCTGGGGTGAGGAACTCGGACTAACAAACAGCGGATATCCGCTGTGACTGACTACACCAACTCGGCCGGCGAAATTATTGCCGGAAGGAGAGGCGGCATTCTGACGACTTAGATGCGCATGTGGGGACATCTGAAAGTCGCCTTGGAAAATATCGCTGAAAAACGCCGACGCAACTGAAGCTTTGGGATTGATGGTGTTCGCTGATTCTTTGCGGAAAGCGCGAGCGGGATTTTGCCGCAGACGAGTGGCATCGGCTTGCGACGACACTCAAGTCCGGATCGAGGCAGCCCATCACGGCGAACGGACTCACGGGTCCCTCGGCGCTCCTGAAGTTTACCCTTTACAGCCGGGCGTCGCTTCTCTGTTTTCGACCGCTCTCTCCATGCAAAAGACCAAGAAATCAGTCGCGAAGCGCTTCAAGCTCACCGGTACCGGTAAGCTTGTTCGCCGCACGCCCGGCTTCCGTCACCTGCTTGCCACCAAGAGCTCGAAGCAAAAGCGTCGTGCCTCCAAGGACAAGCTCGTGGCTGAAGGCCATGCCAAACCGCTCAAGCGTGCGCTCCCGTTCGGCCTCTAAAAGCCGACGTATCAACCCTAAACTACGCCAGGCGGGTGATTCTTAAGCCGACCCGCCGGCGCTTAACCTACTAAAGGAAAACATAACATGGCTCGTGCAACAAATGCTCCCGCTGCTAAAAAGCGGCACAAGAAAATCCTGAAATACGCCAAGGGCTATTTCGGGAATAAATCAAAGCTCTTTCGCTATGCGAAAGAAGCCGTTCAACACGCCTGGCAGTACTCGTACATCGATCGCAAGAAAAAGAAGGCTGACCGTCGTGGCCTCTGGATCGTGCGTCTCAACGCCGCCTGCCGTGGCGCTGGTATCACCTACAGCCGATTCATCGAAGGCCTCAAGGCCGCCAATATCGTACTCGACCGCAAGGTTCTGTCCGACCTGGCCATCCGTGATGAGGTCGCCTTCAACAGCCTGGTCAAACAAGCGCAGGACGCGTTGAAGACCAAGGCCTCGACTGCGAAGTCCGCCTAAGTACTGACACACGCGAGCCTCATTAAGGCTCGCCTCCCTGTCTCTCCGGAGGACGGGCCTCGACCGAGGTGCCGTCCTCTTTTGTTTTCTTCCCTATCGTTCTCGTTCTTCGTTCTCTTTCTCGTTCTCACATCGGAGTTCTGAGAGAAAGAGAACGATAACGATTACGAGAACGATTCCCGATCCTTTTCCATGCAAGAAACCCTCACCGCCCTCGTCGCCAAGGCCCAGACCGAGCTTGCTGCGCTGAAAACCCGCCCGGAATTCGAGTCCGCCAAAGCCCGCTTCGTCGGTCCGAATGGCGAACTCACGGCGTTGATGAAGCAAATGGGTTCCGTCCCGAAAGAGCAGCGGCCCGTTCTCGGCAAACTCATCAACGAGACGAAAACGCGGCTGCAACAATTGCTCGATGACGCCTTGCGCGTAATCGAAGGCGCAGAGCTCCAGGCGCAACTTGGGCCCGCCGTTGACCCCACGCTGCCATCACCTGACGTCGGCCCCGGCACATATCATCCGCTGACGCTCGTGCGCGAAGAGATGTGCCGCATCTTACGCAAAGTGGGTTTCACCGTCGCCGACGGTCCGGAAGTCGAGACGGAGTATTATTGTTTCGACGCGCTGAACACACCCGCCGATCACCCCGCACGTGACGTGCAGGACACGTTTTATTTCCCGGCGTCCGCCCGCTTCGGCAATGTTTCGAAGAAAATACCCGAGGAGAAATATCTCCTCCGCACGCATACGTCGTCGGTGCAAATTCGCACGATGCTCAAAGGCGCGCCGCCGATCCGTATCGTGTCGCCCGGCCGCGTCTATCGCCGCGACACGTCCGACGCCACGCACTCCGCGAACTTTCATCAACTGGAGTGCCTTTACGTCGACAAGAACGTTACCGTTCGCGACCTGAAAGCGCTGCTCGATTATATCTTCGCATCGCTGCTGGGCAGGGAGACGAAGACGCGTTTTCGTCCTCATTATTTCGGATACACCGAGCCGAGCTTCGAAGTAGATCTGAGTGCGAAGCACCTACCGAAAGTGAAGAAGGAATGGATCGAGATCGGTGGTTGCGGCATGGTCGATCCGACGGTGTTCGCCGGAGTCGGCTACGATCCGGAAGTGTGGAGTGGCTACGCGTTCGGCATGGGCCTGGAGCGACTGGCGATGCTTCTCTACGGCATCGATGACATCCGCTACTTTTACCAAAACGATCTGCGCTTTCTAAAACAATTCGCCTGAACTCTGTTTAACCGCAGAGAACGCAAAGAGCTCAAAGAATGCTCGATCTGTTCTCTGCGATCTTTGCGTTCTCTGCGGTTAATTTCCTCCCGTGAAAATCTCTCTTAACTGGCTTCGCGATTACGTTCAGCTCACCGCTTCCGTCGACGAGATCTGTCGCGCGATCACGTTTCTCGGCTTCGAAGTCGAGCAGGTCATTCGCACCGGCGCTCCGCAGTTGAACAACGTCGTCGTTGGCGAAGTGCTCGTTCGCGACAAGCACCCGAATGCCGATAAATTGTCCATCTGTCAGGTGGACATCGGTTCGGCCGGCGGCGTGAAGCGAATCGTTTGTGGCGCGCAAAATTATAAGGTTGGCGACCGCGTTCCTGTCGCGCTGCCCGGCGCGATTTTGCCCGGTAATTTCGAAATCAAGCTCTCCAAAATCCGCGGCGAATCTTCCGACGGCATGATGTGTTCGGCGAAAGAACTCGGCGTTGCTGAAGATGCAGCCGGCCTTCTGATCCTCGATGGCCGTCCTGCGCTCGGCACGCCGATCAATGACGTGCTGCCTCCAGGCGATGTCGTGTTCGATATCGAGATCACGCCGAATCGCCCCGACTGCCAGTCGCACCTCGGCATCGCGCGCGAGCTCGCTGCGTGGTTTAAACTGCCACTGCTTTATCCGCAGGAAAAATTCCGTGGGGGTGTGAGTGAGACCTCACGTCCCGATCTTCTGCGCAATGTCTCTGTTCTCGCCCCCGAAGCGTGCCCGCTTTACACGGCGCATGTCATCACCGGGATCAAGATTGGCCCGAGCCCCGCGTGGTTGCAGCAGCGACTTTCCGCGGTCGGCCTGCGCCCGATCAACAATGTCGTGGACGTTGGAAACTACGTGATGCTCGAGACTGGTCAGCCGCTGCACGCCTTCGACGCGCGCAAATTGGGAGGCAACGAAATCATCGTTCGTCCCGCGGTGGATGGTGAAAAAATTCTCACGCTCGATGGCAAGGAGCGAGCGCTCAACAGCCGCATGCTCGTCATCGCTGACGCACAAAAGCCGGTGGTTGTCGCCGGCATCATGGGCGGCGAAAATTCCGGTGTAAGCGAAGACACCACCGATCTCGTACTCGAGTGTGCGATTTTTCAGCGGCAGTCTGTCCGCTGGACATCACGCAAGCTCGCTCTCGCTTCCGATTCGTCCTATCGTTACGAACGGGGTGTCGACCCGCACGCGACCTTGGAAGCCGCCTGGCGGGCAGTTGACCTGATTCTGGAGACGGCGGGCGGACAGGTCGTCGGGCCCGTTTTTAAAATCGGAGGCGAGGTGCCGTGGCAGCGCGAAATCGTTGTGACGCACGACTACATTTGCGAAAAGATCGGCTTCGATATTCCTGCCGCCGAGATGCGCGCGGCGTTCGAAGCGCTCGAACTCATCGTCGTGCGCGAGGAGCCGACCGAGAAGCGCGGTCCAGCGTGGACGGTGAATGTTCCGAGCTGGCGCGACGATCTCGATCGTCCGATCGATCTCGTTGAAGAAGTACTGCGGCTTTACGGCACCGAAAAGATTCCGCCGGCAGTGGTGTTGTCGCCGGGCTTGTTGAGCGATGATGATCCTGTCGTGCGTTTCAACCGTCGCGTGACGGACTATCTCGTCGGCCATGATTTCCACGAGTGCGTGAATTACACGCTGCGTCCGGCGAAAGAAATCGCCACGTGGGTTTCGCAGACCGCGGCGGCGGAGCTCGCGCTTGCGAACCCGTTCGTCGAAGACCAATCGCATCTACGGCCAACGCTGATCGTGGGTCTGCTCGACAGTTTGAAGTTGAATCAATCTCGCGGCGTCGCGGTTTCACGACTCTGCGAAACGGGACGCGTGTTTGTTGAGCACAATGGCCAGAATTTGGAATGCGCCGCGGTGGCGTTCATCATCGCGGAAGACTCCGGGCGCCCATGGCTGAAGCGCGAGCCATCGGATTTCTACACGACGAAGCATCTGATCGGAGCGCTGGCGGGTTGCGCGGGAATCGATTTTTCCCGACAGCCGCTCTCGGAAACAGGCTCGAATTATCGCGGCTGGCAGGAAGGCCACTCGGGCGTCGCGGGCGATCTGGCGAGCGGTTGGACCGCGCGTTTCGGATTGCTCAATCTTGCGATGGTTCGAGACCTCGGAATCGAAGGCAAAGTGTATGGGGGAATTTTCGCGATTCTGCCGGAGCGAGTGACGGCGGATCCACTGAGGAAACGTTACAGCGATTTCAGCCTGTTCCCGACGACGTTTCGTGACATCGCGCTGGTCGTTGATACCGCCATACACGCCGACGAAGTACGGAAGCAACTCGCGAAAATCGCGCGTGCCGTAGTCGGAAACGCGTTCGCGATGGAGAGCGTGCAACCCTTCGACGTTTATAAGGGCAAGGGCCTGCCGGAAGGGAAGAAGAGCCTGGCGTTTTCGCTCGTATTCCGAGCGACAGACCGGACGTTGACGGACGACGAAGTGAATGTCGCGTTTACGAAAATTCAGGACGAACTCGCGAAAGCGACGACGTACGCACTTCGCAAATAATCATGGCCGCGCCCACCGATCTTAATATCGACCACGTCGCGAAACTCGCGCGCCTCGCGCTCACGACGGAAGAGAAAGAGAAGTTCTCACAGCAGCTTGGTGATGTGTTGCACCACATCGAACAGCTCGGAAAAGTTGACGTGTCGGGCGTCGAGCCGACCGCGCATGCGTTTCCATTGTACAACGTCTGGCAGGACGATGTCGCGCAGCCCGGACTCTCCGTGGAGCTCGCGTTGAAGAACGCCCCAGCGAAACGGGACAACATGATCGCGGTGCCCAAGGTGATGGAGTAAAACTTTGTCATCGCGAGACCGCTTCGCGGGCGCGGCGATCCAGCTGGATTGCTTCGTCGCTTTGCTCCTCGCAATGACCGCCTGAAAATGTCGTCCGAACTTTATTTCCAGCCTATCTCAGAACTCGCTGCATCGCTCGCCGCGAAAAAACTTTCGTCAGTCGAACTCACGCAAGCCGTGATCGCTCGCACGAAAGCCGTCGATGGCCGCGTGCACGCGTTCAACTCCTTCGACGAATCCGATGCGTTGGCGCAAGCCAGCGCTTCGGATCAACGTCGCGCGGCCGGGCAGGCGAGGGGAGCGCTCGATGGCATTCCCGTGGGGCTGAAAGATGTGATCGCCGTCGAGGGGCAGCCGCTGACCGCATCGAGCAAAATGCTGGCGAAATTCGTTTCGCCCTATGACTCCACGGTCACGAGCAAGCTGAAGAACGCCGGTGCGATTTGCTGGGGTCGACTCAATCTCGACGAGTTCGCGATGGGTTCGTCGACGGAAAATTCTGCATTCGGACCGACGAGTAATCCGTGGGATCTCACCCGGGTGCCAGGCGGTTCTTCCGGTGGCAGCGCAGCGGCACTCGCAGCGGGCGAGGCGATCGCGACGCTTGGCTCAGACACAGGCGGTTCGATTCGCCAACCCGCGGCGTTGTGTGGCGTCGTGGGTTTAAAACCAACCTACGGCCTGATCTCGCGCTACGGACTGATCGCCTTCGCGTCGTCGCTCGACCAGATCGGACCTTTCACGCGAACCGTCGAAGATGCTGCGATCATGCTCGGTACGATTGCGGGCCACGACGACCGCGATTCGACGTCGTTTAATTCAGAGATCCCTGACTACCGCCGCGAACTCACTCAACGCAAGGGACCGTGGCGGCTCGGAATTCCGAAAGAGTATTTCGCTGAGGGCCTCGATCCGGAAATCGGCGCGGCGGTGGAAAAAGCAGTGGCGTTTTATCGCGCGCAGGGTTGCGAAATCAAAGAGGTGTCGTTGCCGAACACGCAGTATTGCCTCGATACCTACTACATCATCGCGACCGCCGAAGCCTCGTCGAATCTCGCGCGCTACGATGGCATTCGGTACGGCCATCGTTCGACGGCGGCGACGGATGTGGTGGATCTTTATTTCAAATCGCGCGCTGAAGGTTTTGGCGCGGAGGTGAAACGCCGGATCATTCTTGGTACGTATGTGCTCTCGAGCGGTTACTACGATGCGTTTTATCTGCGCGCGCAAAAAGTTCGGACGCTGATCCGCCAGGATTTTCTCAACGCGTACAAAGAGGTCGACGCACTGATCACTCCGACATCGCCGATCCCTGCGTTCAAGATCGGTGAGAAATCCGATCCGCTGGCGATGTACCTCTGCGACATCTATACGATCGGCGTGAACCTCGCTGGTCTGCCGGGCATCAGTGTCCCGTGTGGTTTTACGAAGAGCGGCTTGCCCATCGGCATGCAACTCATCGGCCAGCCGTTCCAGGAAGCCAATCTCCTCGCGATCGCCAACGCCTACGAGCAGGCGCACGAGTGGGGCAGGCGCCACCCAATCCTTTGAAGTAGCGAGTAGTGAGTAGCGCGTAGCGAGCATGCAAACCGTTCGGAGCTCTACTCTGTCTTTCTACTCGCTACCCGCTACTCACTACTCGCTACTTTTTTCATGAACTACGAAGCGGTCATCGGTCTCGAAGTCCACGTGCAGATCAAGACGCGGTCGAAGATGTTCACGCGCGTCGCCGCTGGCTATGGCCACGAGCCGAATACGCTGGCCGATCCCGTCGTGCTCGCGTTGCCCGGCACATTGCCGGTGATGAATAAGGCGGCGCTCGATGCCGTCATCAAGGCCGGTTTGCTGCTCGGCTGTGAGATCGCGCCCGTGTGCAAATGGGACCGCAAAAACTATTTTTATCCCGACTCGCCGAAGAATTACCAGATTTCCCAATACGACCAACCGATCTGTCTCGGTGGCACCGTTGAAATCGAGTTGCCGGGCAGCGCGCGCAACGTGATGGGCGAGCACAAAAGAATTCCACTCACGCGGATTCACCTCGAGGAAGACGTGGGCAAGCTCAACCACGGCACCACGGATTCGCTCGTCGATTACAACCGCGCGGGCACTCCGCTGATGGAGATCGTTTCCGACCCGGCGATGCATTCTGCCGAGGAAGCCTACGCGTATCTGACTTCGCTTCGTGCGACGATGATCTACGGCGGAATCTCCGACTGCGACATGGAGAAAGGACAACTGCGCTGCGACGCGAACATTTCCATTCGTCCGGTCGGCGAGACGAAGCTCGGTACGAAGGTCGAGTTGAAGAACCTCAACTCGATTTCATTTGTGCGCGACGGCATCGCTCACGAGATCAAGCGCCAGATCGCGGTCCTCGAGCGTGGTGGCGCGCTCGTACAGGAGACGCGTGATTACGACGGACAGACCGGAACCTCGCAGTCGCTGCGTTCGAAAGAAATGGCGCACGACTACCGCTATTTTCCAGATCCGGATTTGATGCCGGTGAAAGTGGACGAGACGTGGAAATCCCGGCTTCTCGCCGAGTGTCCCGAGCTGCCCTTCGCCAAACAACAGCGCTTCCTGCAGCAGTACCAAATTCCCTACACCATCACGTCCGTGCTCGTTTGGGATCGCGCGCTCGCTGATTATTTTGAGGAAACCGCGCAGCTTGCAGGGGCGGGCAAAGCTCAGGCGGTCGGAAATTGGATCGTCAACGATCTGCTGCGCGAACTTGGCGTGGCGAAACTCTCACTCGCGGATTCCAAGATTCGCCCTGCCCACATCGCGGAGCTGGTGAAAGCAATCGACGCCGGCACGTTGCTCACCAACGCGGCGAAAGAAGTCTTCGTCGAAATGTTTGCGACGGGCGAAACTCCCAGCGTCGCTGCGACTCGCAAAGGGCTCACCGCGGCGCCGACGGATTCAAATGAACTCGAGCAGTGGTGCCGCGATTCAATCGCCGCCAATCCGAAAGCCTTGGTGGAATTCAAGGCGGGCAAGGAAAGCGCGATCAATGCGTTCAAAGGCCCGGTGATGAAAGCCGCCAAAGGCAAAGCGAACCCGAAGCTTGTGGATGAGACGCTCCGCCGGCTGCTGGCTGCGATGTAGAGTGCGGCGATTTCGGTCCTTTGATGGCGAGCACTGCACGAAAGGTTCGCTATATGATAATTGATTGCGACAAGGTTCCCGCCTATGGACACGACGACGCTAGCCTCTGCCCGTGCTCTTCTGCGGGAGCGATTCGGATTTGAGAATTTTCGGCCAGGGCAGGAGGCGGTCATCGCGCATCTCCTCGCCGGTCGATCTGCGCTCGCAGTGTTTCCCACGGGCAGTGGCAAGAGCCTTTGTTATCAGCTGCCGGCGCTGTTGCTCAACGGACTCACCGTTGTCGTGTCGCCGCTGATCGCGTTGATGAAGGATCAGGTGGATTTTCTGAGGACGCGCGGGGTCGAAGCGGCGCGGCTCGACTCGAGCGTGAGTCGCGAGTCGTTCGAGGAAATTCAAGTCGCACTGCGCGAGCGACGGTTGAAACTTCTCTTTGTCGCGCCCGAGCGTTTCTCCAACGAACGCTTTCTCGCACGACTGAAATCGCTCGCGATCGACCTGCTCGTGATCGACGAGGCGCACTGCATCTCTGAGTGGGGACACAATTTTCGCCCGGATTATCTCAAGCTCGCACGCTACGCGCGGGAATTGAAAGTGGGGCGCGTACTCGCGCTTACGGCGACCGCCACGCCCGCGGTGGCGAAAGATATTTGCCGGGAATTTGCCATCGTGCCGGAGGCGCATGTGCACACGGGTTTTTACCGTCCCAATCTCCATCTGCGTGCGACTGCGTGCGTGTCGGACCAACGTCTGCAAGCGTTGATCTCGCAACTGAAAGCGCGGCCGGTCGGTCCGACCATTGTCTACGTCACGCTTCAAAAAACGGCGGAGATGGTCGCGGATGGTCTGGTCGCGGCAGGCTTTTCTGCGCGGGCTTATCACGCGGGGATGGAAGCGGAAGCGCGCGAGGCGGTGCAGAACGAATTCATGGCGTCTGACCACGCGATCGTGGTGGCGACGATCGCGTTCGGGATGGGTATCGACAAAGCGAATATCCGGGCGGTCTTTCACTACAACCTGCCGAAGAGTCTGGAAAACTATGCGCAGGAAATCGGCCGCGCCGGCCGCGACGGTGCGCCGTCCGAATGCGAGATTCTCGCGAGCGGCGAGGATCTCACGGTGTTGGAAAATTTCACTTACGGCGATACGCCGACCGCGGAGGCGCTGCGGGGTTTGCTCAAGGAATTGCTCGAAGGCCGAGTGGCGGGCGACGTTTTTGATGTGTCGACGTACGAACTTTCCGCGCGGCACGATATTCGTCAGCTCGTCGTCTCAACGGCGCTGACTTATCTCGAACTCGACGGGCTCATTGAGGCGACCGCACCGTTCTACACCACGTATCAGTGGAAGTTCGCGCGACCGACTGAGGAGATTTTTGCGCGCTTCGATGCACCTCGGCGGGAGTTTCTCGAGCGACTTTTCGGTTTGGCGAAAGTGGGGCGGATTTGGAACTCGGTCGTGCTGGCCGATGCCGCGACTGCATTGGGCGGCGAACGCGATCGAATCGTGAAGGCGCTCACGCACCTCGAAGAGAAAGGCGATTTGGAATTACAGGTGGCGGGCGTGCGCCAGGGCTATCGCGTGGTGCGAGCGCCGGACGATCTCGCGGCCGTGTGGCAGACGTTGCGCAAGCGCTTCGCCGCGCGTGAGAGCAGCGATATCGCACGGACGCGCACGGTTGCCGAACTACTCGGAGGCGAAGGCTGCCTCGTGCGCGGATTGCTGCGCTATTTCGGAGAGGAACTCGGGCGAGACTGCGGGCACTGCGGTCGCTGCGAAGGCGAATCGCCGGTGAATCTTTCGCGTCCGTCAGCCAAGTTTACTCTGCCGGAAATGGAATTGGCGGAGCTGCGAAGAGCGCATCCACGCGCACTCGGGGGATCGCGACAGATTGCGCGATTCCTGTGTGGGATTTCTTCGCCGGCGCTTTCAACGGCGAAGCTCACGCGTCATCCGCGTTTCGGTTCTGCGGCGCAAACGCCGTTCGCGGCGGTGATGGCGGCGGTGGAAGATGGCGTGAAATCGTTCGGTTAGTTCTGGTTCGAGGGGATCCAGTTTAGGTGTCGTGAAGCGCACCGCTTCCTAAGGGACGCGGCTACAAAGGAGGGCGGGGTTGCATGACAATTACCTGACAATCGGCTGACCGCGCGCTGACAACCGGCGGGCTGTTTCGTGGTTAACTCTTCTGGTCAACAACCCAGAATCACCATGAAACAACGTCTCATCCTTTCTTTCGCGGCCGCGCTCGTTTGCGCGTTGTCGCTCGCCGTCTCGGCTCAGTCTTCCACCTCGGCTGCCAGTGGTTCAGAAAACGAATACGTGCGACTCCAAGTCGACGTTGACCGGGCAGTCCTCCCGGCTGAAACCACGGAAAAAGCGGTCGTGAAAATCGGGCTCGATTGTATGCGCATCCCGCGACGGGAACTTCGGCCACCTGTCAACCTCGCACTCGTTATCGATCGCTCGGGGTCGATGGCCGGTGAAAAAATCGCGAGTGCACGGGACGCGGCGCTCGAGGCGGTGCGCCGTTTGTCACCGGAGGACATTGTCTCACTCATCGCGTACGATTCGAAGGTTGAGACGCTGATATCGGCTCAGCGAGTGGGTGATGGCCGACGGCTGGAACGCGCGATTAGCGGCATCGAAGTCGGAGGCAACACTGCGCTCTACGGCGGTGTGACGCGCGGCGCGGCGGAAGTTCGCCGACACGCAGAGGATGGTCGTTACGTGAATCGCGTTATTTTGCTTTCCGATGGTCTCGCGAATGTCGGACCGAGTTCGCCAGAGGAACTGGGACGACTCGGCACGTCACTGATGAAGGAAGGCATTTCCGTGACGACGATCGGCGTGGGACTCGGCTTTAACGAAGACCTGATGACCCGGCTCGCGCAGCGGAGCGATGGCAACACGTACTTCGTGGAGAATAGCTCTGATCTCTCTCGTATTTTTGCGGCGGAGTTAGGCGATGTGCTCAACGTGGTTGCCCGGCGCGTGGTGATCGAAATCGATTTTCCGGAAGGTGTCCGTCCGCTTTCGTTCGTGGGACGCGACGGCTCGATTCGCGGACAACGCGCGGAGCTCACGTTGAATCAACTCTATGGCGGCCAGGAAAAATTCGCGCTAATCGAGGTGGAAGTTTCCCCATCGCAACCCGGGGTTGAGCGTGAGATCGCGCGTGCACGGGTGAGCTACGAAGACGCGGTGAATCAAAAATCCGCGACGCTCACCGCGAAACGCAGCGTACAGTTCAGTGGCAGCCGTGCGGAGGTCGTTTCATCGGCAGACCACAAAGTTCAAGCCGACTATGCTGCCAACGTGATTGCGGTGGCGAAGGATGAAGCGGTTGCCCTCGTGGATTCGAACCGGCGGGAAGAGGCCGCCGCGGTTCTCCGCGAGCGCACGGCAGCATTGAACAGCATGGCGAAAACCTATGGCAATTCCGCGGTGGGTGAAGTTGCGGCTGCAGCAGCGCCCGAGGCTGATCGGTTGGAAAAAGAAGGCCTCGGCAACGCCCAGCGCAAAGCCTACCGCGCCGACAGCGCGCAAGCGAAGAACCAGCAGTCCTCGAGTAAATGATACGCGGCGTTCGGTGAGAATATCCTTCGCACCGTTCACTCCTCCGTACTTCTGCAGTGCGATTTTTTTCGAGAGCCATCACTCGCCTGGTAACCTAATAGGTTACCAGATGTTCGACGCTCCACGGAGGAAACGGCGCCGCCGCCCCGCCACAAAGTAACCTATTAGGTTACTTTGTGGCCATGGGCGGAAGGGGTTTACGGCGGGGTTTGGCGGCATGGCTCAGATTTGTTTCGCTTCTTTCCAACGCACTTAATTCCTCTAGCTTTCACGCCGTGTCGCCTGCTTCGCGTCGCATTTTTTTTTATTGGTTGCTGCTGCTGGTGCCGACGCTCGTCGTCGGTGGCGTTGCGATCCAATTGCTGCGACGCGAACGGGCGCGCATTGCGGTTCAGGGCGCTTACGCCGAAGAGGCGCGACGGGCGGCGATGACAGCGCGGGCGCGACTGGTGGTCGAGAATGTGGAACTGCTCGTCGGAGATGTTCAGGCGGCGCTGCTCGATACGCTCGCGACGGAACCGGAGGCGGAGCTCAATGAGTTTCTCAAGCAGTGGGAAAAAAATAATCCGCTCGTGCGGTCGACTTTCCTCTGTGATTCCGAGGGCCGGCTGCTGTATCCGGGATCAAATGACTCTGGCGAGGATGCGCGCGGATTTGTCCGCCGTTTCGCAACCCGACTGCGCGAGAACCCGCCTTGGGCGCCGCGTTCGCTGATGGACACGAGCAAAGATCAATCGGTCAGTAAAGTTGCTCCGCAGTCGGAGGCCCGGCAGCGAAAGGAAATTGCATCCAATGTTGCGCAGGTTCAATCAGCGCGGCGTGACGTACAGGAGCTGGCGAAGGCGCGTGATTATCCGGCTCCAGCGAGCATCGCTGCACTCGAGGAATCACCAGAATCCGGGCGCGAGGCTGATGTTGCCGCGGACCGCGTGCGCGCGAACGTAGAGCAGAAAACGGAGGAGCGGACGTACGGGGGACTTTCGAGCTCGAGCGGTCGTGCGCAAAAAAAACAGACGGCTGCGCCCGCGGTTAAACCGATTCAGCAGCAAACGCGAAGTGGTGCGGCGGATCGGCGCGGCTGGGTTCCGTTGATGGTGGACGGTCGGCTTCATTTGGTCGGGTGGGTTCAACCAGGTGGGGAAGGAAATGTGCGCGGGGTGGAGTTGGAGCTCGCGGCGCTAATCAGCCGGTTGGGCGGCGCGCTGCCGGTGGAGATAGGCGCGGACGAAGGCTACGCGTTGCGCGATGATCAGGGACGAGTGCTGCATCAGGTGGGGGCGGTGCCGCGATCTGGAGAAAGCGCGCTTCGCGTGCCGCTAGCCGACTCGTTGTTTCCTGGCTGGGACGTCGTGGCGTATCTTTCCTACGCGCCAGCGAGCAGCGCGAATGGCTCGGGTTTCTTTTGGGTGAGTGCGTTGCTCGTGGCGATTTTTGTGGCGGCGATTCTGGCGGGCGGAGGCTTGTTGCTGCGGCAGGCGCGGCGCAGCGAACTGGAGGCCGTGCAGAAAACCTCTTTCGTCGCCAACGTGTCCCACGAATTCAAAACGCCTTTGACGACGATCCGCCTTTACTCGGAACTTCTCGAGCAAGGGCGCGTGCGTGATGCGAAGCAGGGGAGTGATTATCTTCGGACGATCGGAAGGGAGACGGAGCGGCTCGCGCGGTTGGTGAACAATGCGCTGGATTTCAGCCGGCTCGAACAAGGACAAAAAAAATACGCGCGGGAACGCGTGGAGCTGACGAACGAGCTCACGCGATTGCTCGAGACGCATGCGCCGCGAGTGGCGGAGGCGGGATTGGCACTCAAGCGTGTGATGCCGACCGAATCCATTTCAGTGACGACGGATCGCGACGCCGTGGAGCAAATCGTGATTAACCTCGTGGACAACGCGTGCAAATACGCATCGGATGGCGGCGAGGTTGTGGTGTCCGCGTTGTCCATTCCGGGTGGTGGCGCCGAGGTGCGGGTTGCCGATCGCGGGCCGGGTGTGCCAGTGGATCAGCGCGAGAAGATATTCGAAAAATTTCACCGCGTGAACGATGCGCTGACGGCGGAAAAAACCGGCGCGGGCCTTGGGCTCAGCATTGCCCGTCAATTGGCGCGCGGGTTGGGTGGAGATCTTTATTATGAACCACGAAATGGCGGCGGCGCGGAGTTTGTTTTGAAACTGCCATGATAGCGAAAATTCTCATCGCGGAAGACGAAGCGAACATTCGGCAGGGACTTATCGCGACGTTGGAGAGCGAAGGCTACGCCGTCACCGCTGCGTCGGACGGAGCGCAGGCATTGCGCCTGTTTTCACAGGAGAAATTCGATCTCGTGGTGCTCGACGTGATGATGCCGAAGGTGAGCGGCTACGATGTCTGTCGCGAGTTGCGGGCGCGTGGGGCTCGGGTGCCGGTGCTATTTCTCACGGCGAAAGGGGAGGAGATCGACAAGGTCGTGGGATTGAAGCTCGGCGCGGACGATTACGTGACGAAGCCGTTCGGTATCCACGAACTGATTGCACGCGTGGAAGCGCTGTTGCGGCGATCGCGAGTGGGTGCGACCGAAGCGACGGGTGTGACGTTGGCACCGCTGTTTAAGTTGGGCGCAGCGGAGATTGATCGGCGGAAGTTCAGCGCATGTGTGGCGGGACAGACGACGGCGCTGACAGCGCGCGAGTTGAAGCTGGCGGAAGTTTTCGCAGCGCATCCGGGCGAGGTGTTGACGCGTGATGCGTTGCTCAACGCGGTGTGGGGTGTCGATTATTTCGGTACGACACGAACGCTGGACCAGCATGTGGCGCAGCTAAGGAAAAAGATCGAGGGCGACGGCGGTGCATCTGCGGCGATCGTAACGGTGCACGGTGTGGGCTATCGATATAACGCGTGAGTAATTCGCGAGCTACGCTCGCACGGGAATGCGCGGCACGGCGGGACGCCTCGCCCTACCATGAGGTCTACTTCATATCGCCGATTCGGGGGGCGCGTTTCCCCTTAAGGATTGCGCCTCGTACCGTGATATAGCGCAGCTCGCGGTTTTCACGTGCTGCTCGCAACAACAGTCCCCCGCGACTCATGTCGCCGCGGCCGATGAAGTCCTCAGGGAAAACAAGACGCTCGCCGAAACACTCCAGGAGCACTTCGCGATATTTTGGCGTGGCGATGCTGCCGAGCAGAATGGCCGTGCCG
>CBRAFL010000069.1:0-18427 GCA_967755055.1 uncultured bacterium | reverse complement strand
AAGGAGGAGTGGGCGGGTGGAGTTACTGCGCCACTGCAAGGCTCTGGAGAACCGGTGTGTTTTTTGGCACCACACGGGCGTGTGTCGCCTGTTCGAAATCATAGCCGTAACTGATGAGTATTCATTCGCTGTCGGCGGGACCGAAAAAGGAAATCGTGACGGGCAGGCCGTCGTTCGTCATGCCGGCGGGCACGATGAGGTCGGGGAAGCCGGTTTGATTGGCGATGCTCGAGGGAGAGGCGGCGCCGTCAGCGGCTGCGGCGCGGTCGCCGCCGAGCGTGCCGGTGCCGATCGGTTGCGCGGGTTTTGGCGAGGTCGGATAGACGAGGGCGTCGAGCCGGTCTTTCGCGAAGACCGCGAGCACCGTGGAGCGCACGAGCGCATAACCTTCATGCGTGGTGGAGAGGAAGACGGGGTCGTCGATTTCCGATGCGGTCTCGAGGGTCTTCTTCATGCTGTCGCGTTTCCATGGGCTGGTGTATCCGGTGGCGGGGTCGGAAGCTTTGGCGACGAGCTCGGCGAGCGTTTTCGGATAACCGGGTCCGAGGGTTGCGAGATAATCGGCAACCTGCGCTTTGAACTCGGTGCCCATCGTGGACATGCCGCGGCGGGCGCGCATGAAGTACTCAGGGAACTTGATATCGACGACGGTTGCGCCGAGGGACTTGAGCTTCGTGATGGATTCTTCCATCACACGATCGGTCTCCGCGCTCTGGCCGAAGAAATCGCGCGCGACGCCGATGCGCGCACCTTTGAGTGAACCCGTTTTCAAAAACTTCGTGTAATCCTTTTCGAATTTGCCGGCGCTGGTCTTGGTGGCTTCGTCTTTTGGATCGACGCCGGTCATGATGCCGAGCGAAACAGCGATGTCGGAAACGCTACGGGCCATTGGGCCGCCGGTGTCGAGCGAGAGCGCAAGAGGAATGATACCGTTGCGGCTGAGCAGGCCGCGAGTGGGCTTAAGACCGACGATGCCGTTGACAGAGGAAGGTCCGCGGATGGAGCCGCCCGTGTCCGTGCCCATGCCGAATTGCGCGAAGGCTGACGCGATGGAAGCACCGGTGCCGCCGCTGGAGCCGGCGGGACCTTTCGTGAGATCGTGAGGGTTGCGCGTCTGGCCGCCCATCGAGCTGAAGCCGTTGGGGGCTCCGCCGCCCGAGGCGAACTCGCTCATGTTGACCTTCGCGAGAATGATCGCGCCGGCATCGCGGAGCTTTTTCACGACGAACGCGTCGGAGGAAGGGATCGAGCCTTTGAGCAGCTGTGAGCCGCCGGTGGTGGGCAGGTCGAACGTGTTGTAATTATCTTTGAGGACGATCGGGATGCCGTGAATCGGGCTGCGGACTTTTCCGGCCTTGCGCTCGGCATCGAGCGCCTTGGCTTCAGCGAGCGCCTTCGGATTGAGCGTGATGACCGTGTTGATCACGGGGCCCTGCTTGTCGTAGGCGGCGATGCGCGCGAGATAGAGCTCGGTGAGCTTTTCGGAAGTCAGAGAACCCGCGGAGAAGGCCGCGTTGATGTCGGCGATGCTGGCGGACGTGAGGTCAAACGTAGCCGCGCGTGCGGTCGGCAATGCGGCGCTGAGAAGCGCTAGTAAGAAAAAGCAAAGGCGGGAGATCATGGAAGTGGACGGGAAAGATGCAGGGGAGTTTGAAAGCTGGAGAAACAAAGACCGGCTGCGGGGTTTGCAGCCGGTCTTCGGTGGGACGTTAGAACTTTTTCGTGACGCTCAGCTCAAAGTTGCGCGGCAGTCCCCTTTGGAGGAGGGTGCCGCCAGCAGAGCCGGCGTTGGGAACCCAATAGAGTTCGTCGGTCACGTTGCGAACGATGAACGATATCCGCCAGGACTTGCTCTGCCAGTAGGCGGAGGTCGTGTGGATGTAGTACGCGGGCAGATTGAGCAGGTCCGGCAGATCGAGCGACGCCGCGACGGCCGACGCATACGTGGTATTCCACGTTACACCAAAACCGTTATCCCAATTGTGATTGAGGAACAGGGTGAGAATGTGATCGGGATACTGACCTTGCTCCCGATAGAAGTCGGTGGGCGGGACGATGACGGCGACGTTACCACCCCAGAGAAACGCGTTGGCGGGGACGATGACTTTGCCGGAGGAATCCTTGATGCTTTGGAAACCGACGTATTCGGCGGTGGCGTTGGCGGTGCGTGTGGCCGTTAATTGGGTACGCAGCACCTTGGTCGACGTGCCGGTGAGCGACATCGAGAAGTGCTTCGTTGGTGCCCAGCGAACTTCGGCTTCGATGCCGCGATTGCGGGTCGAGCGGATGAAGGTTTCGCCTTCGTCGACCGCACTGGAGGAACGCACCTGATCATAAGCGGAGACGGCGTAGAAGACGCGCCACGCTGGAATGGAACCCTTGAGGCCGGCTTCAACCAGCGTGCCTTCGCCGATCATCTGGCCGCTGACCACCTGGGTGTAGGCGAGGGATTGATTTTGGCCAGCGAGACTTGCGGAGGAACGTGCTTGAGTGAAATAGGGCGTGAGGCCCAGCCAGGGAAGTTTGTAGCTCACGGAACCGGAGGCGGAGGAGGCGGAGTCATTGCCCTCGGCTTCACGGCGTGGGAGATAGCCGCCATTTTTGGCGGTTGGACCCGAGCGGTCAAAGCGGAAGTCCTCAACGGTGCGGGCCTGCGTGTAGTCGTAACGCGTGCCCACCATAATGCTAAGACGACTCCAGAGCTTGATGTCGGCCATCACGCCGCCGCCATACTCGGTGAACTGGGTGAAGGTGGAACCGCTGATCGGTTCACCTGTGGCGTACGAGCGGTCGTTCGTGAACAGGAATGAGGCGAAGGTGTCTGACGGCGTATAACCGGTGACCAAGTCACGACGATGGTCGTAATCACCGGAGGTCGAGATGCCACCGCCGTCGCTGTAGCGAATGTTAACCGAGCTCAGAAGGTCGAGCGTCATCCAGGACGGCAGCTTGCTCGCGAAGGGAAGCTTATCGCCGCTGCGGGAAATCGTGTACTTCGTTTCGAGGACGGTGATATTTTGGTCCTGATTGAATGGCAGTTGGGAGCGCTTGTCTTGATTTTGATGATCGAAGAACAACTGGAGCTTCTGCGTGGCGTCTGGATCGCTGTCGTCGATCACGTCGAAGTAGAGTGTATCGGCTTCGCCGCGGGCGCGTTCCTCGATCGCCGCGAGCGACCAGTCGCGTGGTCCGTACGCAATTTCCGCGGGATTTAGAAAATAAGCGACGGGCACCTGCTGACCGCTGGCGAGTGGACCGCCGGTGGGCGTATTGAGAATGGCCTGACCGGCGGGTGAGGCGGCGGCGGCGGCGTACTGGGGGAGAAGAAGGAGGGCCTTCAAATTGGTTGGCACGCCGGGAGTGACCGAGCGCGCACCATTGGCGGGAAGAGCGAATTGGATGCTCAGCGGGCGGTTGCCGGTGAAAGTGGTGCCGCCGGCAAAGGTGGTGCCGCCAGGGCCGAAGCGGCTGTCCTGAATCTCTTTTTCGGATACGCGGCCGTTGCCGTCGAAATCGAGATTCACCAACCCGGTGCCGCGCAGGTAGAGACCGTTATCGAGCGAGTATTGATCGACGCGGTTTGCACCGGCCATGCCGGAATTTTCAACGGCTTGATAGATGCCGCCTGCCTCAATCCGCCAGCGGTCGTTTACGTTCATCGAGAACGATGTCTGAAGGACGCGATCCTTTTGGTAATTCTGCTTGTAGTAACTGCTGGAGTCGTTGACCAACGCGAAAACCTGGAAGCCCGCGTCATGGGTCCCGATGCGCAGCGGCTGCGCGTAATTGATTTGGGTCTCGGCCCGGCCGTAGCTGCCGGACGTCGCGGTGATGCTGCCCTCGGCGTGGTCGAGATATTTGCCGGTGGTGCCGCGAACGGACTTGGGTACGAAGTTGGTGTAGCCACCAATGCGGCCGGTGCCGAAGATCGGATTGGGCGGGCCCTTCACGACCTCGACGCTATCCCACATCGTGATCACGTTGCGAATATTGCCCTGCGGATCGATGCGCTTCATACCGCGGATGTAGGTATCCGAAGTATTATTACGGACCTGGGTGGCGCCGGAGATGCCCCAGCGGTTGATGGTGTAGGTGCCGGGAATAACCTGAAAGAGCTGGTCGGCGTCGCGGATGCCGACCTTGTCGATCATTTCCGAGCTAACGATGCTGATGGCTCGAGGGGTGTCTTCAATCTTGCGGGCAAAGCCGACGGCCGATCCAGTGGCCTGGTTGGGCAGCAGTCCGAAAGGGTCGTTCGCTTTTTCCGTCGCGACGAATTTCTCGAGCACGATGATATCCTCCTCTTTCTTTTTTTCGGCCGCGGTTTCGGCTTCAGCAGCGCGAGCACCAGGCAGTGAGAAGAGCGGAGCGGTTATCAGTACGAGCGCGAACAACGTGCGCACAGGCGTGCGCACAAGTGGAACCATATGCATGAGTATCCCTAGTTACGGATTGTGGTTAAGTGATTGGCATTTTCTCTTGAGCAGGCGACATGCCAGCGAAGAAGAAGCAGTCGCGAGATATTCGCGTTCGGAACGTTTTGTGACACGTCCTCCAGAGGAGCTTCGAGTGGAGACGAGGGTGGGTCGCCGCTGTCTGTCATAAAAAAAGCACTACGCCGAATCGCGAGGTGTCTGGTGAAATCTGGCGGACGATCGCGACCCGTTTCGCCCCTGCTGGCGGGGCGCAGGAATTCAATCGAAACAATGCGCCGCGAAACAGCGGCGCAGGAGCTGCGGAGACAAGCGAGCCGCAGCAGAGTGGGGCGCTCAGTGCGTCTCGAAGACGGCCTGGTAGAGCTTGATTTTTGCTTTGATCGCCGTGATTTCCGCTGGAGTGGCGTGCTCGGGATCGGCGGCGTGGGGGAGCGGGCCGAATTTCATGAGAGCCGCGGTGAGGAGCAGGCGCGCTTTCGTGGCGGTAAGATTGTTGCCCTCGATGAAGAGATTGTTCGCGCTGACGCGGACGAGGCCGCGCGCGTCGCCGCGGGCGACTTTCACGACGGGCAGGCCGCTCAATACGGCTTTCTCGAGCGCGCGATCCTGCGAGGTGGACATGCTCGAATACGGTGCGAGACCTTCGCCGACGATTCCGCTGAGAGGATATTTCTCCAGGAGCATGTCGATGCTGCCGGTGATGCCTTTCTCGCCGGCGGGATTCGGCTCGCCGCTGTCGTCGTACCAGTTGTCGCCTTTGACGATCGCGACCTTCGGGATCGCGGAAGGAAGGAGTTCGCCCGAGGCGTTCTTGATATCGACCGGGACGGTTTTGAAAACGCCGCCCTGGCGCTGCAGGCCGTCGATCTGCGTCGGCAAGACGGTGACGCGCACATCGGATTTCCAGGTGTGTTTGCGCGTGGGGACAAATGTCACGTACGGGCCGGCTGTCATTGAACCCATGATACCGCCGTAGCCACCGGTGGCCACGTAGCCGCCGGGATGAGCATCGCCTTTTTGGATTTCGCGCGAGGAATATATAATTTCGTCCTGCACCATGACGGTGCCGAGGCGGTTCTTGCCGTCGTCGCCAGCCCAGACCTTGGAAAGAATATAATCGACGGAGTCGCAGATGTTGCCGTCGCCATCGGGGCTGATTTTGCCGCGGTTACGGTGAGCGGAGTTGGCGGCGATCGGCAGCGGTGTGTCGACGAGAAGGCTGAGCCAGTAGCTCGTGTCTTCAACGGTGGGGCTGCCCTCGAGCCAGAGCGCGCCGGCGTATTTGCCACTGGAGAGCGCGCTCTGAACGAAGTTCACGGCGCGTGCGAGCATCGGACGCGTTTGCGAGGCTGAGTAAGGACCGTAGCCGAAGAAATCGATGCCGAGTTTTTCCGGCGGGATGTCGCCGGTGCCGACATCGGTGCGTTGTGCGGCGGGAAGACCTTTTGTGTAGCCGCCGGAAGGAACGGCGCGGAAGAAATCGTAGTCGGCCTTCTCGGCGATGCCGCCGCCGTTGCGTTCGATCTCTTCGAAGATGCGCGATGCGTTCGGCACGAAGGTCTGGCGCGATTCCGAAAACGGTGCGCCGGGTTTGGTGGCGACGCCTTCCCATGCCTGGCCGTTGGCCTGGCGGCCCATGTAGGGGAGAGCGTAAAGACCGTCCTCGGGCTTCAGTGTGACGGCGTAAACGGGTTTGTCGGCGGGCGATTTCTTTTCCTTCGAAAACTCGCCGGTCGCGCTCACGTAGCCATCGGGCGCGGCGTAGATTTCTTTCACGTCCGCCTCGAGCGGATGGGCGGTGAACATCTCGATGTAGACCGTAACTGGCGCGGCGATACGCTGGTAGCGCGGCCAGTCGGTGAGCACGTGGCCCTGCGCGTCTTTTTTTAGCGGGAGGCCATATTGTTCGCGGGCCTTGTTACTGGTGATGAGAGGCTCGTTGTTCTGGATCGTGGAGGTCGGACCGGAAAAGACGGCGATGCGGGGCTTGGAGTCAGCGGCGAGCGCGACAGAAACCGCGAAGAGGGAAGCGAGGAAGGCGGCGGGTTTCATGGCGCGGCGAAGGTTTGGCGCTCAGTAGCTGAATTTTTCTCCGGGCAGCGAAGGCGTGGCCGCGGGAACTTTGCGGAGGTGCGTCGCTTGTTCGTAGCCGTAGGCGACCTGAAGAAGTTTCGCATCCTCGAAAGCGGCGGCCATGAACTCGACGCCTTCAGGCGTGCCATCGGGAGTGAAGCCGGCCGGGACAGTGATGGACGGCAGGCCGCAATAATCGCTCACGCTTTGTCCGGAAACGCCGGGCGAGAGTGGCCACGTGCCGGCGGCGGGGAGCGGGCCGGAGCGGACGGGATAGACGAAAGCATCGAGGTCGAACTTCGTGAGGAGGTCTTCGAGCGTTTTCTTGAGGACGGCGCGGTTGCGATATTTGCCGGCGTATTCCGCGCTCTGTTCCATCGGCAACGCGGCCTCGGAGTCGGTGTAGTTTTTCTTGAGGCGCTCGTGGAATTTTCCGGAGGCGAGCAAATCCTTGAGGGTGTAGAACGGCTGGTTCGGGCCGCGCGCGGCGAGGTAGGCGTTGAACGCCCACTTGTATTCGTAA
Organism: uncultured bacterium; assembly: GCA_967755055.1. Lineage (GTDB taxonomy): Bacteria > Verrucomicrobiota > Verrucomicrobiia > Opitutales > Opitutaceae > Opitutus. Next base: position 11,395 of record CBRAFL010000069.1, on the reverse strand, counting down.
TTCCCGAGGCTTTGGCCCTGCGTCATCGCGAAGAGATCAGTGCCGGTGGAAACGGGATCGACGATGATCGCGCCCTCTTTTTTCAACGCTTCGACTGCGTCGAGGATGAGCTTGTTATAGGGCTCGTGCTCGGGGCCGGTCTTGAAGAGATCGCGAAGGACACCGATGCGTTTGCCCTTAAGCACGCCGGGTTTTAGGAAACTCTCGTAGGATGCGGCGGGCGTTTTGCCGATGCTCAGACGCGTGATTTGATCATTGGCATCGATGCCGGCCATGACGGTGAGCGAAACGGCGATGTCGTAAACGCTGAGTGCCATCGGACCGCCACGATCTTGTGAAAGCGAGATGGGCATGATGCCGGCGCGGGAGAGGAGGCCTTCGGTCGCAACCATGCCGACGATGTTATTGTCGTTGGCGGGATGGCGGACGGAGCCGCCGGTCTCGGTGCCAAGGCCGAGGGGTGCGTAAATCGCGGCGAGGCCGGTGCCCGTGCCGGCGCTGGACCCGCCCGGAATGAGATCGGGCCGGTGCGCGTTCAGCGTCTGTCCGCCTAAAGAGGATACGCCGTTACCGCCGCGCGCCATTTCGTCCATGTTGGTCTTCGCGAGGATGATGGCGCCGGCTTCGCGGAGTTTTTTTACCATGAACGCGTCGTAGGCGGGGACAGCGCCTTTGAAGCCGATCGAGCCGCCGGTGGTGGCGAGGTCGAAGGTGTCGTAGTTGTCTTTTACGAGCACGGGAATGCCGTGGAGCGGACCGCGGATTTTGCCGGCCTTGCGCTCGGCGTCGAGGGCGCGAGCTTCGTCGAGCGCCTTCGGATTCAACGTGATAATCGCGTTGAGCTTGGGGCCGCTTTGATCGTAAGCGGCGATACGCGCGAGGTAGAGGGAGGTTAACTTTTCCGACGTGAGCGCGCCGGCGGCGAAAGCGGCGTTGATGTCGGCGACCGTCGCGGTGGTGAGATCAAACGTCGCGGCGCGGCCGAACGGGCTGACGAGGAGGAGTGCAAGGAAGAGGCAGGGACGAAGATGGAATCGGGAGAAAGATGACGGCATTGCGGTAATCGGTAAAATTGTTGCAACCTTGGCCGAGCTGCGCCGTCCTAGACGGCAACCTGAAAGGGTCCGTGGTATGCGATGAGCGGTTGAGTGATTGGCGTTATTCAGCAGCGAACGTTTCCCGGGCTCTTCAGGCCTTTTATTTTCCGACTAGATTGGCGGTTTCTGCCAACCGCCGGTTTTCCCTTCGAGGTACGCGGCGGCGGCGAGAACTTTATCCTCCGTCCACGGTTGGCCGATGATTTGCACTCCGATCGGCAGACCTTCGGGAGAAGTGCCGGCGCGAACAACAGCGACGGGATATCCGCTGGTATTGTGAACGCCCACGTAACTGGAGCCTGGCCGACGTGAATTTGGCTGCTCGCCGGCGTTGATCGGCTGAGCGGGCTTCGGCATCACCGGGTTGATGACGATGTCGTAATTTTTCATCCAACCGAGGAGACGACTGCGATTGGCGTCTTGTTTTTCGAGGAGCTCGGTGAGATCGGCCGTGGCGGGCATCTCGGTTTTCGCGCGAGCGGTGATGGTCGGCGAAATGGCTTTTGTGCCCCATTTCTCGGCGAGACGCAGAAGACTCGGACCGGAGCACGGAGAGATCTTCGAGCGAATTTCCTCGAGCTCCATGATGATGTCTTTCGGATAATCCTCCTTCACCGGCGCACCGAGTTCGGCGAAGAACGCAGCGGCTTTTTTCACGAGCGCAGTGGTTTCAGGCGTGATCTCGGCGATACCGTTTTCGGCGTAGAAGGCGTAGCGGAGTTTTTTCACGTCGACCGCGGCGGGGTCGGCCCACGGCATGGGGACCATCGCGACGTCCTTGTTATCGGGTCCGCAGATGATGCTCGTGATGAGATTCAAATCCTCGACGCGCCGGGCGAGCGGCCCGATCTCCTGCCACGAGTCGAAAATCCCGCCGTAGTCCACGATGTGTCCGGTGCGCGGCACGCGGCCGAATGTGGGCTTGAGACCGCATGTGCCGTTGTTGTGTGACGGCATGCGAATCGAACCGCCGTAATCGGAACCGATGTCGAAAGCGGACCCGCCCGCGGCGACAATCGAGCCGGCGCCACCTGACGATCCCGCGGTCGAACGCGAAAGGTCGTAAGGATTTTTGGTGATGCCGTAGATAATATTGGCGGTCGTGCCGACGCCGGGAATACCGCCGCCTGCGAGCGTGAATTCCGGCGTATTGGTTTTGCCGAGAAGAATCGCGCCGGCAGCGCGGACCCGCGCGACGACAGTGGCGTCGTGCGGCGGAATAAAAAATTCGCGACCGACGGTACCGCCGGTGGAGATGACGCCCTCGGTGTCGAGTGAATCCTTGATCGTGAACGGCACGCCGTGGAGCGGGCCTTTGATGTTACCTGCGGCGAGAGCTTCGTCGGCGGCTTTCGCTTCGAGGAGTGCGCGCTCGAAGCAGATTTGCACGACGGCGTTGAGCTTCAGGTTCACATGCTCGATGCGAGCGATGTAGGCTTTGACGGCTTCGGTCGCGGAAACTTTTTTCTCGCGGATGAGCTGGGCGAGTTTCGTCGCCGACATGAAAATAATGTCGGTCGCCGGATCGCTCGAAGTGAGCCAGGATTTTTTCAGCCCGGCGGTGGATTGCGCGAAGGTCGCGATCGGCAGCGTGGCGAGATAGGCGGCGGTGGAACCGAGGCCCAGCTTGGTGATGAACTCGCGGCGACCCGTAACGGAAGAGGAAGGCTTCATGTGAAGTGCGGGCGGATCAGACGGCGGTGGGTTTTTGGTAACCGAAGCCGGCGGCGGCTTCGACGAACGCGGCGGCGGCGAGCGAGACATCTTCGCGCCAAGGCATCGCGATGAATTGGACGCCGATCGGCAGGCCGTCGGGCGAGGTGCCGGCGCGGACGACGGCACCGGGCCAGCCGGTGTTATTGTATGTAGTGGTAAAACCGATATTGCCGGATTCCGGATTTTGCGGTTTCAGCTCTTCGGGCCACGGCTCGGCGGGCGTGCGGTTGGCGGCGCAGATGACGAGGTCGTATTGGGACATCCAGCCGAGGAACCTGGAGCGGTTCGCATCGAAGGCGTCGGCGAGCCGCGTGAATTCGCTGACGTTGCACTGCGGCGAATCGCCGAGCGCGATAACGGGCGAGACCTGCGTCGTGCCGTATTTTTTCAACATGCGTTTCACCCATGCGCGGCCATCGGCAGTGGAGAGAGCGTTGCGAAGATCCTGCGACTCTTTGATGAGAGCGGTCGGGCAATCCTCGACGACGCTGACGCCGAGCGCGGTGAAGAGCGCGACGGTGTTTTTAACGGCAGCCTCGGTCTCGGGGGTGAGTGGCTTCGTGGAACCGTTGTTCAAATAGTAAGCGATCTTGATTTTTTTCAGGTCGACGGCTTTCGGATCGAGCCAAGGGGCGGGCACGATGGCGGCGTCGATATAGTCAGGGCCGCGGATGAGATCGGTGACGAGTTCGAGATCCTCGACCCAGCGGGCGAGCGGACCGACGACCTGGAACGAATCGAAAAACCCACCGTAATCGACAATGTGTCCGGTGCGTGGCACGCGGCCAGTGGTGGGCTTCAGGCCGGTGATTCCGCAGAAATGTGCGGGGCCGCGAATCGAGCCGCCGAAATCGGTGCCGATGTCGAAAGGCGAGCCGCCTGCCGCGATGATCGACGCGCCGCCGCCGGTAGAGCCGCCGGGTTGGTATCCAAGTTTATATGGGTTGTGCGTCTTTCCGTAAATGAGGTTGGTCGTCTGACCGGAGAGGGTGAGCTCGGGCGTGTTGGTTTTTCCGAGGATGATCGCGCCCGCGGCGCGCACGCGTGCGACGTAGGTCGCGTCACGCGATGGAATGTAGCCCTTGCGACCGAGCGTGCCGCCAGTGGAAACAACGCCGAGCGTTTCGTGCGAGTCCTTGATCGTACAAGGAACACCGTGGAGCGCGCCGAAATATTTTCCCTTTGCGAGAGCGTCATCGGCGAATTTTGCTTCGATGAGGGCGCGCTCGAAACACGGGAAAACGACAGCGTTGAGCTTCGGGTTTACGGTCTCGATGCGGGCGATGTAGGCTTTCGTGACTTCGACGGCGGAAACTTTTTTCGCTTTGATGAGAGCGGCGATGCGCTTGGCGGAAGTGAAAAGAAGATCGTCGGAGATTTTTGCCGCGCCACTCGCTGCGGCGACGGAGGTCTCAGCGCGGAGGCGGGAAGCGAGTAAGGCGGCGGCGGTGCCAGCGGCCAAATGGGTGACGAAACGGCGGCGAGAGGCAGACGGAGCGAAACGCGATGAGTTCGACATGGAAAATGGAAGTGGGGGAACCGGACGTTTCGTCGTCCGGAGAGGTAGATCTGACAGCGTGGGTCCTTTCACCTCGCGCGGCGGAAAGGAGAGCAGTCACGAGGAGCTGGTCGGGAGTCCGAGAAGTCGGACTGCTGTATATAGCTCCGCGAAGGTGTTTACTGAGAATGCTGAGATGCGGTGTGGAGGTGTATGACCGGCGCGAGGACGGGCGTACGACTAAGGGAGTCCGGTGGTTTGCGGGAACGTCGAGCGATTGGCTGAAACCGGTTTAGCAGCGCATGTGCCACGCGGTCGCAAAGCTCTGAGTCATGAAAATAATTCAGCAGGTCGAGTATGGCACGAAGGGCTCGGTTTTGAGGGCAGACCTTCGGAGGCCGTAATGTTTTCGGGCGACCGAACTCACTTGAAAGAGCACAGGCCGATTGAGATGAAAAATTTTCTGAATACGCGGTGAGGACGAAGCGGGTGCTGGCACGAGCGGTGCTCATTTCCGCGCACCATGTGTTGCCCTATTATTCGATGGCTGGCTCCCGCACTTTGGTTGTGCGTTTTGGTTACCGCTCGTGGCGCTGATACGCCGGTTTCGACTCCCTTCCCCGACGACCCGACCTGCACGGCCGACGATCGGAAATTCATGGCGCGGGCTTATGAACTCTCCCGCCTCGCGTCGATTCGTGGAGACCAGCCAATCGGTGCTGTGCTGGTGAAGGACGGCAAGATCATCTGCGAATTTGGCAACACCGTGAGTACGGACAGCGACCCGACGATGCACGGTGAAACAGGCCTGATTTCCTACGCGTCACATGTTTTGGAGAAATCGATATGGGCGGGCTCCACGCTCTATACGAGTCTCGAGCCCTGCATCATGTGCACCGGCTCAATTCATTGGGCCGGCATCAAAACGGTCGTCTACGGTGGGACGACACGGCAGCCGTCCGGTGCTGCGTGGGGGCCTGAACGACTCCGTCTTCACGAAGTCTACAAGCGTTTCGGTTGGGATATCATCGTGCGCGGACCACTCATGGATGATGAGTACTTGAAAGTTCGCGCCGAGCACACGGCGCGCATGGCCAAGCGCTGACGTTGGCACGCATTTTTTTCGAGCGCGGTAACCGAACCTGCACGTTATCGCGGAATCGCGAGCTCGAAATCGAGCCGAGAAATACGATTTAACCACTAATGAACACTAATGGTCACTAATCCGGATTAGTGAAAATTAGTGTTCATTAGTGGTTAAAGCTCCGGTCTCAAACTCGGCAAGACGGGACGTACGTCAGAGGCGCACAAGCTCGCCCTACCATTCAAGTCACGGCTGAAAGAGAAATCCGTCAATGAGATGAAACATTCCCTTCGTGCCTGCTTGGTCGGCGAGCACGACGCGGCAGCCGTTGATGGATTTTATTTCCGGTTTTGCTCCAGCCGCGATTTTAATTTCGATTCCGTCAAGCGTCTTGTATCCGCCGGCGGCCAGCTGCGCGATCGTCACGCGACCTGAAACGACGTGCGCGTGGATGTAACGCGCTGCGAGCTCCTTGTTTTTGGGCGCGAGCAGCGCTTTGTAAGTTTCGGGCTTGAGCGTGTAAAAGGCGGTGTCGATCGGGATGATCATCGTCACGTCCTCGGCGCTGAGCGTCTCTTCGGGAATTCCCGAGTTGCGGAGAATTTCCATGAAACCCCAGATTCGCGACGACGCGATGGCTTTGGTGAACGCGGAACGATCGTCGGTCGCGAAGGCCTTTCCGGCAAACACCGGCCCGAGCAGAAGCGCGGCGGAAAAAAAGCAACGAAGCCGTGTGCGCATAAGTTGGATATTTAGCTGCCGGTTTTTCCGCGGGCCGGTGCGGGGCGTTCCATGCGATAGCGGGTGTTTGCTTGGAATTGTTTCACATCGAAGGGCAGAAACTCGCGGGCGCGAATCACGGGTTTTCCCGCGACAAACACGTCGGTGACGTTCGCGCGGCTGCATGCGTACACGAGCGCGTCGTAAATATCATAGACCGGGCCGATATCGGGGGCGTGAGGATCAACGACAATGAAGTCGGCAAATTTTCCGACCTCCAGACTGCCGACGTCGTTCTCCACCCGGATGGCGCGCGCCGTCTCGATCGTGTGCAGGTGCAACATTTCACGCGGCGTGAAAACGTCTTCTCCCGGATGCAAAAAACGCTGCCCGTAAAGACCGACGCGCATGTTTTGAAACGGGTCGGTGATGTCCGCGCTGGCCTGTCCGTCGATGCCCATGCCGCACACAATGCCGAGTGAGCGATAACGCCGGATGTCCGAGAGGCCGGAACCGAGACGTCCGTTGGAGAGCGGATTCCAAATCATGGTGACGTGAGCCGCCGCCGATTGCTGCAGGATTTCCTCCGTGGGATGGATGAAATGCGCGAAGGTGAGGTTGTGTCCGAGGATGCCGTACTTCGCGAGCCACGGAAAATTCGAACGCTCATAATAGGTGCGTGGCACGTTTGGCGGCGGCTCGAGATAATGCATCTGCATATCGAGCTGTATTTCTGGAAACGCTTTCAAGACGTCGAACTCGAACCGGCTCGCTTCCTCGCCCCAGCGCATCGCCATGCTCGCGATGCTCACTTTCAAAACGCGTTCGTGCTCGGGCACCGTCTTCACATGCGCGAGAAAGTCGGCCATGAACTGCATCAACTGCTCGCGCGAAAACTCCTCGCTCCAGCGCGGAAGCGACGTGCCGAAGACGGAGCGCCCGCCCGAGTCCAACATGCCGTCGAGTGTTTCGGTCAACGAGTCATAGTCTTTCCCCATCGAAGCGTAATTGTAGAACGTGGTGATTCCACCGAGTAGCATGTCCACACTTCCGTGCAGCACAGCGGCGTACGTGTCGCCGGCCTGTGGCGCGCGTCCGCCGCCCGCGCCGGCGCGGCCCCACTCGGTCACCCAGCTGCCGGCGGCGCGTCCGCGCGTCACGCTTTGGCTGAGATGATTATGACCGGAAAGAAAACCCGGCATCACGATCTTGCCGGTCGCATCGAAGACCGGTGCGTCGATCTTCGGCGCATCGCCCGCACCAATTGCGGAGATGCGGCCGGATTGTGAGACGACGAGATAGCCGCGAAACGGTGCACGCTCCGACCAGTCGAGCGGTACGAGCATTGCGTTCGCCACCACGAGCCGCGGGGTTTCGTCCGCCGCACGTGCAACGTGCGCGGCCAGCGCCAGCGCCATGCCTAAAATAAAAGAAAACGTTTTCACAGGAGAGGCGGGCCGTTTTTCGCCGCGGTCCGTTTTGCGAATTCGCGCGCGACGACGTCAGCGTTCACCGTGACATGTCGGCCGTGGTCAAAGACCGGCGTGCCGCCGACGAAAACGCTGGTGATATTCATGCGATCGCACGCGAGCACGAGCGTCGCATAGAGATCGATAACTGGTCCTGTATCCGGAGAATGGGGATCGATCAGGATGATGTCGCCGAGTTTTCCAACCTCGAGGGTGCCGAGCTGGTCGGAAACTCCGACGGCGCGCGCGCTGCCGATCGTGTGAAGGCGCAACATATCGAGTGGCTGCAATCCGCGTGGGTCGGCATCGCGAAATCGAAGCGCGTAAAGTCCCACACGCATGGCTTCGAACGGATCGGCGACATCGACGCCCGTTCCGCCATCGAGGCTCATGCCGACGACCGCATTGCGCTTCAGGAGAGCTGGAGCGTCCACGAGGGCGACTTTGCGTCGGCCGTCCGCGAGCGGATTCCAAATGGTGGCCCCGGCGATTGCACTTCCGCTGATGAACGGTTCGGCCGCGGGCAGGTTCGTGTCGGTGGTGGTGATGACGTGTGCGCCCGCGGCGACAACGGCATCAATCTCCTCGCGCTCAACGGCGGCGCGATCGAGGCACTCCGCGGTGACACCGCCGCGCAGGAGATCGAGCGCGCCATGCAACATTCCAAAATATAAATCTCCGGGTGCGGACGACGGCGCGCGTTCCGGAGTGAGCCGACTTCGCGCCGAAACGAATCCGGGCATGGCCACCTGTCCCGCGGCATCGAATACGGCAGTCGCTTCGATGTCACCCGGCGCATTTCCGTGACCGATGGCACTGATGCGTCCGTCTGCTGCGACGACGATGTACCCGGTAAATGGATCCTCGTCGCCTTGCGCGAGTGAAACGATCCGGCAATTGGCCAGCAGTAGCCGATTGAGTGGAGTGGCGATCGCGCGGGAACTGAGCGCCGAAGCAACTGTGCAAGCGATCAGTACAAAAGGGGCGAGTGGTGCCAGCGACGCGCGAACTCTGCGCGAGTTTCCCGAAAATTTAAGCAGCGTCATGTCTTCACCGGCAGCAGTTTTTCTCCATCCAATTGGTAAATCCCGACGAGGTAGTTGTCCTCGTAGGTTTCGCCGACTTTGAGTTTGCCGACCAGAGTGACTGGCACGTCCATGACTGGTCGCACGCCTTCGTTCGTCATCGTGACGAGGACAAATTCATTCAAGTTGGGTGGCACGCCGTAGCAGCACGACATGAGATTGCGCACGAGCACGAACTGTTTGGCGCGGCCATCTTCGAGACCGAGCGGTATCATGTAACCTGTGACAGTCACGCGTCGGCCATCGAATGCCTGGACGTCAGCGGGAATCTGGTTCTTTCGTGGCGCCGGGGTTGCTGTTTTGCTCGGTGCCGGGGCCTCGGTTGGAACTGCGGGCAGTTCGTAGGGAAATGCGGCGAGGACCTCGAAGCCGAGGACCAGGGCGGGGCGTCCATCGATCTCGGTGGTTGGGATAGCGGTCGCGGGTGGCGTTGGCGTTTGCGCCGACGCGACGGCGAACCCGGGACCAAGCCATAAGGCGATCGCCACAACAGCGGCGGAGAGTGATGGTCGACGGAAGTTCATTTGCCCGGAGGCCTAGAATCCGCGGCCGCGGTCGCCTCGGCGTGAATTTTCAGCCCTTCGGCCTCAAGCAACGGTCCGTAAATCACGACCTCGGGGCTGCCGATGCGGGGGAACACTTCACGGCACTGGAGCGGATTAGCCGGGACTTTCGTGCCGTGCAGGCGAGTCACCTGAACCGCAGTCGTACCGTAGTAGAATTTTTTTATTCCGGCGGCTTTGATCGCTCCGCAGCACATGATGCACGGCTCCGTGCTCGTATAGAGAACAGCAGCCGCCACGGTTTCGCGGCCGAATTTGCGACTGGCGAGCGAAATCAAACCGGTCTCGGCGTGATGCGTGGCGTCGCCCGTCATCCGCGCGTCGTTCCCGAACTCCATCAAGATTGTACCGTCCTTAACGAGGACGGCGCCGTAAGGACTGTTTCCCTTGAGCGCGGTGGCGGCGGCCATTTCATTCGCGCGTCGCATGAAGCCGCGATCCTGATCATTGCACTTGGGATCGTCGGGTAATGCGGGCACCGATACGGTGGCAGCGGAGGCGAGCAGGGCGGCGACGGAGAAAGTGATGATGCCGAGCCAGCGACGGGGTGCAGCCCAGCGATGACGCGTGGACTGGAGAAACGAACGAGGATTGTCGGATGAATTATGCTTCATGGGCGTGGGAGAAGAACAGCGGGGGAGGGCCCCTCGGTTTAACGCTGGGTGGCGAGGGCGACGGCGAAGGGATGCGGCGCGGGTGCAATCCCGGCCGAGGAGGATTTTTTATCCTCGGCATCGGCCAACGCTTCGAGTCGGCCCATGCGTGTGTCGATTTCACTACGCAGCTTTTTCTCGTCGAAAGTCAGAATCTTCGTGCCATCAGCCACGAGCTTTCCGCCGACGTAGACCTGTTTCAAATTGCGCAGACCGCACGCGAGCACGTAGGTCGCGACGGGATCATGGAGCGGACCGGTGTCGGGATTGCGATAATCGACAATGAGAAAATCGGCGAATTTGCCGACCTCGAGGCTTCCGACTTTGTCTGCGATGTGGAGCACATCGGCGCTGCCCATTGTGTGGAGATAGAGCATGTCCTGAACGCTGATCGACTTCGCGTCCTTGTATTTCGTGCGGATGAGAGCCATCCCGATGCGAAGGTTTTGAAACGGATCTGAGATGTCGGTGCATGACTGGTCATCGAGCCCGACGGCTACTTTCATTCCGAACGCGCGATACATTGGAATGTCCGCGACACCGGATGCGAGACGGCTGTTCGACGTCGGTTGCCAGCTCATCGACGCGCCCGATTTCGTCGCGCGCGCAACGATGTCGGGCGTCGTCTGAATGAAATGGCCGAAGATAAAATTGGGGCCGAGTGCGCCGGCTTCCTCATACCAGGAAAACTTCGCCTGTTGTTCGGGGACGCGCTCGGGACTTTCGAGAAAGTGAGATTGATTGAGGATGTTGTACTTCTTCATCACCTCAGCCTCGAGGTAGGCGGTCTCCTTGGTGGGAGCGCGTTGCAGTCCGCCGCTGATCGCCATCTTCAGGAAGAGCGGATTGTCGCCGTAGGTCGTCTTCGCGTAATTGAACAAGCGATCGAAGCGCGCGATGATCTCTTCGCGGGAGCCAAGGCGCGGGAGACTGACGCTGTTGACGAAACGGAGGCCGGCGTCGATTTTCGCGCGCATCTGATTTTCCTCGAACGGGCCTGGCCGCATGACTGGCGGCGGCACTACTTCACCCACGCCCACCGCTTGACCGCCGACGGTCGGGGCGAGCGTGAAATCGTAGGCTGTGGTGATGCCGTTGCGCAGAAAATCCACCGAGCCGTGCAACACGAACCAGTACGCGTCGTCCGCGTTCATGTGAGAGTTGAGGCGTGAGTTGGCGCGACCCCAGCCGTAGAGCGTTTCGGTATGGCCGAGTCCGCGCAGTGGGCTCGTGAAAAGATGGCTGTGCGCGGAAATAAATCCCGGTGCCACGAACTTGCCGGTGGCATCGAGAGTACGATCCGCGGTGGTGCCGACCGGCGGCTCGCCGGGAGCAACCGCCGAAATTTTTCCGTCGGCGCCGACCATCATGTAGCCAACGAAGGGAACTTCCTGCCCCGCCTTCATCGTAATGAACAAGCCGTTCTTCACGAGGAGGGTTTCGGCATTCGCATGCGTGGCTCCGAGGAAAAGCGTGCCGATCAACACGGCGGCGCGAACGATCAGCATGG
>CBRAFL010000068.1:0-18473 GCA_967755055.1 uncultured bacterium | reverse complement strand
CCCACCGGCGGCCCGCGCGGTGGCCCCCCGCCCCCGCCACCTACAAAAAACAGCACCGGCCGTTACACCGTTCCGATCGCCTCGTCCAATACCGCGAGGAGGAAGTCAGCATCCGCTTCCGTGATACACATCGGCGGAGCGAAGCGAATCGTTTGACCCCACAAGCCGCCTTTGCCGAGGAGCAGACCGAGTTCGCGCGCGTTCTCCACCGCTTGCGCGCACTCTTCGCGACCGGGTTGTTTCGTCGCCTGATCTTTGACGAACTCGATGCCCAACATGAGCCCCTGGCCGCGCACATCGCCGATGATCTTATGTTTCGCCTTGAGCTTTTCCAAACCGGCGAGGATGTGAGCGCCAAGTTTCAGTGAGTTGGCCTGGAGATTTTCACGCTCGATCACTTCGAGCACGGCTTTGCCAATTGCGCTCACGACGGGATTACCGCCGAACGTGTTGAAGTGAACTTTTTGACTCATCACGGCGGCGATCTTCGGCGTCGTGACCACCGCGCCGAGCGGCGCACCGTTGCCGATCCCTTTCGCCATTGTGACAATGTCGGGAATCACGCCTTGCGTCTCGAAGCCCCAGAAATGCGTACCCGTGCGGCCGAAGCCGGTTTGGACTTCGTCGGCGATGCACACGCCGCCGGCGGCGCGAGCATGTTCGTAAGCGTGCTTAAGATAACCGTCGGGATAAACCACGAAGCCACCCACGCCTTGAATTGATTCGGCGATGAAGCCGGCGATCTTTCCGGGCGTGGCGTAATCGATGAGCGACTTCACGTCGTCCGCGTATTTACGGCCTGCATCGGGGTCATCGTGACCATACGCGCCGCGATACGGATAGGGAGCGATCGCGTGATGCACACCGAAGGAGTGAGGCGTGTTGAATTTCCAATTACTGTTCGCGGTCACGGCCATGCCGGACGCGTTGCCCCCGTGGTAGGCGTTGCGCAGGGCGATGACGTCGTAGTTGCTCGTGTAAAGGCGAGCCATCAGCAGGGCGAGGTCGTTGGCTTCGGAGCCGGAGTTGACGAAGTAGCAAACCTTCAAATCGCCCGGCATCTTGGAAGCGAGCTTCTCGGCGTACTCGGCGATATTTGGCTGCAGATAAATCGTCGTGGAGTGCTGAATGATTTCGTTCTGCTTATTCGCCGCGGCGACGACATGCGGATGACAGTGACCGACGCTCACCGTCACGATGCCGCCGAGGCCATCGAGGTAACGTTTGCCCGTGTGATCCCATACGTACTGCATCTTTCCTTCGACGATCATGATCGGCTGCTTGTAGTAGAGGAAGAGCCCCGGGTTGAGATACTGCTTGCGGAGCCGCATCACTTCTTCCGCGGACGGGCCGGTGTAGGGCTGCGGCTGATGCGAGGTGGGTGGAAGGGCGATGGATTTCATGGGCGGAAGTACAAAAAATGAGTGTAGCCGTGCCGGTTACGGCGCGGAGTTCCGCGCTCGAGCGAGGCTGCAATGGATCAACTGTGCGGCGCGAGTTTGCGGAGGGCGAGGTAAACGAAGAAAGCGATTCCGAAGCCGACGAACCAGGCATAATTGTAGAGGTTCAGCAAAGCCGGAGCGACATGCGCCGGATCGATCACGTGAATCGTCGCGAGAAAACCGGGGAGACTCGGGAGCGCGCCGGCGAGAAGCGCGGTGATCGCGACCCAGCTAAAGCCGCCGGAATAACTGTATTCTCCCGTCCCGGAATAAAGAGCGGACAGCGACAGCACTTTTTTTCGCCAGACGAAATAATCTGCGATCATGATTCCGCCAATCGGGCCGAGCAGCGCGCTGTAGCCGAGCAACCACGTGAAGATATAACCGCTCGGATCGGCCACGAGTTTCCACGGCATCATCAGGATGCCGACGATTCCGGTGATGAGCCCGCCGACGCGGAAGGAGATTTTTTTCGGAGCAAGATTGGCGAAATCGTTGGCGGGGCTCACCACGTTTGCAGCGATGTTGGTGGCGAGTGTGGCGATGCAGAGAGCGAGCATCGCAATCACCAGCACTACGGGATTACTGAAACGAGTCAGTACGTCCACGGGGTCCCAAATCGTTTCTCCGTAAATGATCGTCGTTGCTGAGGTCACCGCGACACCAATGAATGAATACAGCGCCATCGTAAAAGGGAGGCCCAGGATTTGCCCGAGGACCTGGTCGCGTTGAGAAACGGCGTAACGCGAGAAGTCGGGGATGTTGAGTGAAAGTGTGGCCCAAAAGCCGATCATGCCAGTGAGTGCGGGAAAAAAGAAGGTCCAGAATTGGCCGGCCTTCGGCTGACCGGGATCAAAGGCGGACGGCTGGGAAAGGATGGGGCCGAAACCGCCGGCATTGCGGTATGCCCACCAGAGAAGCAGTAGACCGAGCGCGATCAGCACGGGAGCCTTGATGTTTAGCAGCAGCCGAATCGAATCGATGCCTTTGTAAACGACCGCCATGTTGATGGCCCAGAAAAACAGGAAGCACAGGAATTGAGTGCCGGTGATGCCGAGGAAGTTATTCGCTGAGCCTGACGCGATGGTCGGCCAAAACACTGCGAGAATTTTATAAATCGCGTGGCCGCCGATCCAAGTTTGGATGCCAAACCAGCCGCATGCGACGAAGGCGCGGAGGAGTGCCGGGATGTTGGCGCCCTTGGTGCCGAAGGACGCGCGACAAAAAACGGGAAACGGAATGCCGTAACGCGTGCCGGCATGGGCGTTCAGGACCATCGGGATCACGACGATGGCGTTGCCCAAAAAAATCGTGAGCACCGCCTGCCACCAGTTCATCCCGCCGCCAATGAGCGACGAGGCCAGCATATAAGTCGGAATGCAGGCCGACATCGAAATCCAAAGCGCCGCGATGCTGCCGAGTCGCCACTTCCGCCGGCCAAACGGGACAGGTGCCAGGTCGGCGTTGTAGAGTTCTGACTGCTCAAACTCGTTCTCCACCGCTGCGGGACCGGAAGCGAGAGGCGTAGGCATGGCGACTTTTAATAATGGCTCGGTTTTCTTTTCAGAAACTGCCCGCGCCCGAGCGTGCCCGTGAATTGACCGTCACGTGCGACAACTTCGCCGCGAACGGTGACGATGCTCGGACGTCCTTCGATCGGCCAGCCTTCGAACGCGCTGTAATCGATGTTCATGTGCTGGGTCGTTGCAGAAATCACGCCACGATAGTTGGGATCAAACACCACGAGATCTGCATCGGCGCCGAGCTGAATTGCGCCCTTTTTTGGAAACAGGTCGAACTGCTTCGCCACCTGTGTGCTCGCGATGTTCACGAGTGTATGTAGATCGATCTTCCCGGTCTTAACGCCGTGCGTGTAGAGGAGAGTGATGCGATCCTCGAGCGAGGGAATGCCGTTTGGGATCTTGGTGAAATCACCGAGCCCCATCGGTTTCTGTTTCCCGAAATCGAATGGTGCATGATCGGTGGCGACGGTGTTGATCAATCCGTCGCGCAAACCATGCCAGAGGACGGTTTGATTCCGCGCGTCACGCAACGGCGGCGACATGACGTATTTCGCACCCTCGAAGTTCGGGCGTTCGGCGTACGTTTTGTCGAGGACCAGATATTGGATCAGCGTTTCGATACCGACGCGCACGCCGCGTTGTCTCGCCGCGATCGCTTCGCGCAAGGCTTCCTCGCAGCTCAAGTGAACAATGTACGTCGCAGCGCCCGTGAGTTCGGCGAACGTCATCAAGTGATGCACGCCCTCCGCTTCCACGCGCGGCGGGCGACTTTCGTGATGCTGGCCCGGATCAGTTTTGCCGGCGGCGAGGAGCTCTTTGCAGCGCTCGGTGACGAGGGTTTCGTTTTCGCAATGCGCGGTCACCACGACGCCGAGTTCATGCGCGAGTTTGAGCGTGCGGTAGAGTTCGGTGTCATCGATCCCAAACGCCCCTTTGTACGCCAGGAAGATTTTGAACGAGCTGATGCCGCGTGAAACAATTTCACGCAGCTGCGTTTCCGTGGTGTCGTCGAATTTCGTGACGCCCATATGAAACGTGAAATCGCAGGCGGATTTTCCGACAGCCTGGCTCATCCAAAGATCGAAGGCAGCGAGCGCATCGTCCTTGCGCGCGGGACAGCACATTTCGATTAACGTCGTCGTCCCGCCGACGAGCGCGGCCTGGCTTCCCGTGATGTAGTCGTCCTTTGCCAGCGTGCCCATGAACGGGAGGTAAATGTGCACATGCGGGTCGATGAAGCCGGGGAAAATGTATTTTCCTGTCGCGTCGACCACGGTGGCGCCGGCGGGCGTCGTAAGATTCCGGTCGATACGCGTGATCGTTTCGCCCTCGCAGAAAATATCGGCGACATAGCGGGAGTCAGCGGTGACGATTTCGCCGTTCTTGATCAATAAAGCCATGGTGAAAAAAGAAGCTGCTCTCGGGATGTCGGTTTAGAATTATTTCTTCCACACGTCGCCGACCTCGCCACCAAACCAGCGGGACGTGACGACCTTTTGTTGAGTGTAGAACTGGACGGCTTCCTTTCCCTGAATATGAAGGTCGCCGTAAAACGAATCGTCCCAGCCCGTGAACGGGAACATGGCCATCGTCGCGGGCACGCCGACGTTGATCCCGACCATGCCGGCTTTGACGCGATGTTTGAACTCTCGCGCGGCGTGACCGCTATTGGTGAAAATCGCCGCGCCGTTGCCGAAGGAAGATTTGTTGGCGGTTTCGATGGCGTGATCGAGGTCATCCATCCGCATCACGTTGAGGACGGGACCAAACACTTCTTCGCGAGCAAGCGTCATGTTGGCTTCAACACTATCCACGATCGTGGCGCCGAGATAAAATCCGCGCGGCGCATCGGAAACTTTCACGTCGCGTCCATCCGCGATGATTTTAGCGCCTTCCTTTTCGCCGCTGGAAATTAAACTCAACACTCGATCACGGTGCTGCGCGGTGATCACCGGCCCCATGTCGGGCTGCGTCGCCGGCTGGTCGGTGCGACCGACCTTGATAGCGCGAGCGGCTTGGACCAGCGAGGGGAGCACACGGTCGCCTGCTGCGCCCACGGCAATAGCGGTTGACCCGGCCATGCAACGCTCGCCGGCGCAGCCGAAAGCCGCCGTCGAGAGCGCTTCGACTGTCTTCGACACGTCGGCGTCAGGCATGATGACGATGTAGTTCTTCGCGCCGCCATTGGCTTGGACGCGTTTGCCGTGGCGGGTGCCGGTTTCGTAGATGTATTTCGCGATGGGAGACGATCCGACAAACGAAATGGCGCGAACTTTCGGGTGCGTTAGCAACGCATCGACGCAATCACGTCCGCCGTGGACGACGTTGAAGACACCCTTTGGCACGCCGGCTTCTTCGAGGAGTTTCGCGAGGAGGATTGCGCTGAGCGGGACTTTTTCGCTCGGCTTGAGGACGAAGGTGTTTCCGCACGCGAGAGCGAGCGGGAACATCCAGAGGGGGACCATTGCGGGAAAATTGAACGGAGTAATTCCGACGCAAACACCGAGGGGCTGGAGCAGCGTTTCGCAATCAACGCCGCGGGCGAGATCCGGTAGCGTGTCGCCGAACAATAGCGACGGGATGCCGCAGGCGTATTCGATGTTTTCAATCCCGCGGTAAACGCTGCCGCGTGCTTCGGCGTGAGTCTTGCCGTGCTCGCGTGAAACGGCGTGGCAGATCCGATCAAAATTTTGTTCGACGAGCTGGCGGTAGCGAAAGAAGAGCCGCGCGCGATCGACCGGCGGCGTTGCGCGCCACGCGGGAAAAGCGGCGTGCGCTGCGGAGACGGCCTCGTCAACGAGTGCCGCGGTTCCAACCGGACACTCGGCGATGACGTCGCCGGTGGAAGGATTGAAAACAGGTGTGGTGGCGCTGCCGGAAAGCGGGCGCCATTCTCCACCGATAAAATTAGGGCAAGGGGTAAGCGAAGTAGTCATGTCGGACTTCGGTTTTTAGCCGCAAATTACGAGGTGCATTCCAAGAAAAGCGCGGGCCTGTGGGCTTGCTGAGCGAGCATCAATGTGCAGAATATCGGGATGAGCCAGTTGCATCGCATCACATTTAATCCGAAGCAATGCGGGGGAAAGCCCTGCATTCGGGGGATGCGTATTCGGGTGAAGGATATTCTCGATATGCTCGCAGGTGGAGCGACCGAGGCGCAGATCCTCGAAGATTTTCCATATCTTGAGCGCGAGGACATCCAAGCCGCCTGCGAGTATGCAGCGCAATACGTGAACCATCCGGTCGTGACGGCGACCACGTGAAGTTTGTCATCGACGCGCAGTTGCCTCCAGTCATGGCGCGTTGGTTACAAGCGGCGGGCCATGAGGCGCAGCACGTGGACGAACTTGGGCTAAGGAAATCGGAGGATGATGAAATTTGGCGACACGCCTTGCTGGCTGGGGCCGCGATTCTGACGAAGGACGAAGATTTCCCGGAACGCGCCAAGTCCGCGTCGGAAGCGCCCGTCGTGATATGGCTGCGAATCGGCAACGCCACGAATCCAACGCTTCGTACGTGGCTCGAGACGCGGCTCGCAGGAATTCTGCAGATGACGGTTGAAGGCAGCCGAATCATAGAAGTGATTTGAAACTCAAGCTGGGCGGCGCACTCCGACCGCACCGTAACCGGTGCGGCTACGGTGTGATTTCGTTTATGGTTCAGCGTAGAGCCACGATTGAAGGCCCGCTCGGCTCAGCCTTTCGACAAGGCGTCGGATTGTTTCACGAACTCGTCGCCGGTCCATTCGGCGTCGCTCTTGACCGCTTTTATCGTGGCCGCTGCGGCAGTCGCCGCCACGGCGGCTTTCTGGGCGGCTTTTCGGGCGCCTTGTTTTTGCACAAGATCCGCGTGGGTCGTGAAGTAGTCGAGGCTCTTGCCTTTGAAGTCGGCGAGCGTTTCGAATTTGTGTTTCGCCATGAACGCAAGGAGTTCGTCGCACATCGGCTTCACACATTCGTAGCCGCCTTTCATCACGCCAGTGCAAACCTGCACCGTGTCCGAACCCAGCAGAATAAACTGCGCGGCGTCTTCACCGCTTTCGATTCCGCCCAAGCCTGAAAGCGTGCGCCCCGGAAATTCGCTGCGGATCAATTGCGCGATTTCCATGCACATGCGGAGCGCGATGGGTTTCACCGCGCGACACGAATATCCGCCGGGCGTGGTAAAACCTTCGACCGTCGGCTCAGGCCGCAGCGTTTCGAGGTTAACGCCCATCACACTGCGGATCGTATTGATCGCGCTGACACCGTTGGCGCCGCCGAGGAACGCGGCCCGCGACGGATCTTCGATGTGTGTGATATTGGGCGTCATTTTTGCCCAGAACGGTTTTTTCGCGGCACTCTTCACCCAGCCGCAGACTTCCTTCAGGATGTCGGGATCCTGACCCATCGCGGCACCCATTTTCCGTTCGGGTAGTCCGTGAGGGCAGGAAAAATTAAGTTCGAACGCATCCACACCCGCGGCCTGGCAGCGCTCCACAATTTCGATCCACGCGTCCTTGTTATATTCCTCCATGATGGAAGCGATGAGCACTCCATCGGGATGCAGGTCTTTGCACTTCTTGAATTCGTCGAGCCAGATGTTGAACGGCCGGTCGCTGATCAATTCGATGTTTTCCCAACCGATGACTTCGCCGCTGGCCGCATGCAGCTTGGCATACCGGGGGGAAACGTTGACCACCTTTGACGCGTCGAGGCTGATCGTCTTGGCGATGACGGCGCCCCAGCCTTCGCGGAAAGCGCGACTGATCACGCTGAGATTCGTTCCGGGTGGCCCGGATCCGATGATGAAAGGATTCGGGAGTTTCAGACCATCAACCGTCGTGGCTAGAGTTGGCATAGTGGGAAAAACGAGTTGGACTACGACTAAAGCAAAAGCCGTGCGAGGGCCGGAGAGCGCGAAGTCGGGAAAAGGCGTGGGCTGTCTGGAGCCGTTTTAATTGCCTGATTAAATGTGGTTCGCATTGGGCTACTTTCCAAGTCACAAAACGACCGGCCGATTCGAAACATCACGATGACCCTCGATCCCCAACGCACTGTCGCCGAATTAAAAGAGCTGCGCGAACTCACGGGAGACGAAAACGGCGCGCAGAGAGTGGCATTTACGCCGACTTGGATCGCGGCGCGAACCTGGTTGCGAAAAAAACTCGTCGCCTTGCCGGTCGAAATGCACACGGACGCCGCCGGAAATCTGTGGGCAACGCTTCAGGGAAAATCCAAAAAGACGCTCATTATTGGAGGTCACATTGACTCAGTGCCGAACGGGGGCTGGCTGGATGGGGCGTTGAATGTGCTCGCAGGGCTGGAGATTCTGCGCGACGTGGCCGTACGATATGATGGACGGCCGCCGGTGACGCTGAGGCTCGTGGATTGGGCGGACGAGGAAGGTGCGCGGTTTGGGAAAAGTCTTTTCGGGTCCTCCGCGTGCTCGGGTTCACTCGATATGAACGAGGCCCGTGGGCTGAAGGATCGGAGCGGTATCAGTTTGCCGGACGCGCTGAAGGAAATCGGAGTGGACTTCGAGCGGGTGAAGGAAAGCGGTGCGGAATTGAAAAACGCCGCGGCTTATCTGGAGCTGCATATTGAACAAGGTCCCGTGTTGCTGGATTTGGATCTGCCGCTCGGTGCGGTGCTCGGGACTTTCGGCGTCGAGCGACACGCGATCACGTTTCACGGACAGGCGGCGCATTCCGGCAGCACGCCGATGAACCGGCGGAAAGATGCGTTTCTTGCGGCGGGAAAAATGAGCGCAGAAATTTATCGGATCGCGGAGAAACACGGCGGCGTTTGCACGATTGGTTCGTGCACGACGAAACCGGGAATCGTGACGAGCGTCGTGGAAGAGTGTCGGATCACGTTGGATCAGCGGCATCTGGATGCGCCTGCGCTGGCGCGGATGTTGGACGATGCGAAACACGCGGGCGAGCGATTCGCCGCAGAGGGAGGCGTCCGGGTTTCGTGGGAACGCCTTTGGCAGATCGAGCCGCGGCCGTTTCATCCGGAGCTGATCGAATTATGTGCGGCGGCGATTGCGGAGACTGGCAGTGTCGGCCATCGCCTGCCGTCGGGTCCGCTGCACGACGCAGCTGAAATGGCGGGCGCGGGCGTGCCGACAGTGATGATGTTCGTGCAAAGTCTACACGGAATCAGTCACAACAAAATCGAGAACACGAAAGAGGAGCATCTGGAGCTGTGCGTGCGGGCGTTCGATGGCCTGGCAAAAAAAACGATGGCGTGGCTGCAGTCGGCGGAACGCGCGCCGTGAGTGTGGGGCAAGTCGCCGCGAGCCAGCTGCGCGCGAATCTCCGCGGAGGGAAATCGAGATTTGAGTAACGTTCCCCCAGGCGTGTTCACGATTCGAGGCGTGATGGGCGTGTGTCATCTGCTCGTTGAGCATGACGGAGACGCGGTGTTGCTGGATACGGGCCTCATCGGCGAGCAGTGGCAAATTCGCTGGCGCCTGCGGAAGCTGGGCTTGGGCGCGAGAAACGTAAAAGCGATTTTGCTGACGCACGGGCACCTTGATCACGCCGGAAATCTTGCATGGGCGAAAGCGTGGACCGGCGCGCCGATTTATGCGCATCCGGCCGAGCAGGCGCATATCGACGGAACGTATCCGTATTCTGGACGAAATGCGTGGTGCGGCCGGCTTGAGCGCGCGGGGCGCAAATGGCTTCGCGTCGGCGCACGAGCTAAGATCGATGTGCCGCTGGCTGATGGGGACGAGCTGCCGTTCTGGGGCGGGTTGCGTGTCGTGCATTTGCCAGGACACACGCTCGGGCACTGTGGATTCTACAGTGCACGCCACAATCTGCTCTTCAGCGGGGATTTGTTCGCCAGCTATTTTTTCAACGTGCATCTGCCGCCGCCCATTTTGAACAGCGCGCCGCAGCTGATCCCGGCTAGTCTCGAGAAAGTGAGAGTGCTGAACCCGCGGCTGATCGTGCCACAACATTATGATGTGCTGGACGGTGAACTGCACCGACGGCGTTTCGAAAAGTTGCTCGCACGGCGGGCGAGGCGCAAAAGCGAACGGACGCGACCAGCCGTGTGAGGTGGGGCGAGAGTCGTTTCGGGGACGTAGATGTCGCGCTCGCCGCATCACAGATTCCGAGCCGTTGCGCGGCGAGCGCGCCACCTACGTCCGGGAATGCATCAGCGCGGCAGAGCGCGAGCGCAATTAATTGGCAAGGGAGTGACGAACGTTGCGAAAATCGGTGTGACGTATTGCCAACGTCCCCGCGGCGGGAACAGTGAGCAGGCCCCACCGCCTCATGCGCATCGCTGTTCTTTCCGATACCCACGATCTGTGTCCGTCCACGTTGCCGAATCGGTTGAAAGGCGCGGATGAGATCTGGCATTTGGGCGACGTCTGCGAACCAACAACGCTCAGCGGACTCGAAGAGTTGGGGTTGCCGTTGCGCGTGGTCATTGGAAATTGCGACGCGCATCCGTGGCCGTTGAAACTGGACATGAAGCGCGGTGGATTGAGATTTTTTTTGACGCACATTCCACCGAGTCGCGCACCGAGAGGAGTGGCCGCGGTGTTGCATGGTCACACGCATGTGCCGCGCGATGAGATGATCGGCACCGTGCGCTGGCTGAATCCGGGTTGTATCACGCGGCCCAATCGCGGTGCGCCGGCGAGTTTTGCGTGGATCACGGTTGGAGACGGGGCGTTCACGTGGGAACTTGAATTGTTGTAGGCTGACTACCGCGGGGTCCGGTTCCCGTGCGCTCACTGTCCTATCTGCCCAATCTTCTCAGCAGCCTGCGAATTACACTCGCACCAGCGATGCTGGGCGCAGCGTATTCAAATTCCAAGATCGGCTTCCTTTTGCTCCTCGGTGTCGCAGTGCTGACGGATGCGCTCGACGGTTTTTTCGCCCGCCTTTGGAATGCCGAAACCTCGATGGGACGACGGCTGGATCACTGGGGGGACGCGCTGACGATGAGCTTGGGCGGGACGGGGATCTTTTTTCTTTGGCCCGCAAATCTCGAACGCGAATGGCCGTGGGTTTTGGTGATGCTGGCGGGCTATCTTGCGATCGGTATCGATCGGTTGTGGCGGAGACCGGACCGTGCGAAACGGCCGTCTTGGTGGGAACGAATTTTGGCCGTCGTTCCTCCGCTGTCGCTCGTGCCATTGATTACCGACTGGTCACCCTGGCCGTTCCGGGTTTCCGCCGTGCTGCAGATTCTTATCGCGCTGTTGAAACTCGGCGAAAGAAGCGCGCCGTCGCATTCCTCTATGGAAGGTAAATCGTTGCCGACGGTCGGCACCGCAACCGTCGTGCGGAAAGCTGGGTAGCCGGCAAGCGCTCGCAGCCGAATTGCAGTTGCCAAAGGGATGGTGAAGGCGCGTTGATTTTCGCGAGGTGGGAGTACGGGACCTGGCTGTCCTGTTGTCCCTCGACAGAACGGCCGGGTTTTGTAGTCTCCGCGACCAGTCCACAACCCATGGCCGGCTTCGACGGTGGTCGCGGGACCGCTGGTTTCGCCGTCCCCACAACATTACCAAAACTATGAATATGTATCGTGCGGTCCGTTGGGCCGCTCTCGTGCTTGTTGTCGCCTCGTCCCTCCGCGCCGACCAGCATCTCTACGTAACGTTTGCTCATGGCCAGAAAGAGTCGGTAAAAGCCGCCGTGGTTCAGGGAGGCGGAAAGTTGAAGCACGAGTTCGAAGACTTGGAAGCGGTTGCGGTTGTGATCCCCGACCGGGCGCGTGTGGCATTGGAGCGAAACCCGAATGTCGTGCTGTTGGAAGAAGACCCGGTGCGCGAGTTTCTCACGATCGATCTGCCCTCACAAAACACACCCTACGGTGTGACGATGGTGCAGGCGCCAGCGATCAGTCCCAGCGCCTCGGATACGGTCATCAAAGTCGGCGTGATCGACACCGGTGTGCACCGCGATCATCCAGATTTTCAGGGCCTGACGATCACCGGCGAACCTGATCTCGGCGCCAACGACGAGCACACGTGGTACCGCGACATCGAATCCCATGGCACGCATGTCGTGGGAACCATTGCCGCCGCAAACAATACGATCGGCGTCGTCGGAGTTTCACCCAGCAAAGTGGCGATTCACATGGTCAAAGTTTTCGGTGACACCGGCGAGTGGGTTTACAGTTCCGATCTGCTCGCAGCGTGCCGCGCCGCCGCAAACGCAGGCTGCAAAATTATCAGCATGAGCTTGGGCGGTAGCGGAAGCAGCCTGACTGAGAAGCAAGGCCTCGCCGATTTGTACACCAACAAGCACGTGCTGCTCGTGGCCGCCGCCGGCAATTCCGGCACGACTGCGTTCAGCTATCCCGCGTCGTATGATTCGGTGATTTCTGTCGCAGCGATCGACAGCAGCAAGGCCGTGGCGTCCTTCTCTCAGAAGAACAATCAAGTCGAACTCGCGGCGCCCGGCGTTGCTGTGCTGAGCACGGTTTCTTATGTCGATACAACGTCGTTGACTGTTAACGGCGCGACGTTCGATGCCGCTCACATCGATCTGTCGGCGATCAATAAAAACATTTCCGGTTCAATCGTTTACGGTGGTCTCGCGCAGGCGACGAACGGCGCATGGGACGGAAAAATCGTGCTGGTGGACCGTGGCACCAACAGCTTTTACGAAAAGGTGCACAACGTTGAGCTGAGCGGAGGCCTCGCTTGCATCATCGCCAACAATGTTTCCGGCAATTTCGCCGGCACGTTGGGTGATGGCAATAGCTCCACCATCCTCGCCGTGAGCGTGAGCCAGGAAACCGGCACCGCGATCAAGGCGCTCTCGTCGCCTTCTGGTACGGTGGCCAACGTATTTACTCAACCCGCGAGCGCATACGATTATTTCGATGGCACGTCGATGGCCACGCCGCACGTCTCGGGTGTTGCCGCGCTGATCTGGAGCAAATATCCGGGCGCAACGAACGTCCAGGTTCGCAGCGCATTGGACACGAGTGCGGAAGATCTCGGAGCGGCTGGGCGGGACACGTCGTACGGCTACGGACTTGTTCGCGCGTCTAACGCGCTCGCTGCTCTCGCTGCACTTGCACCACCGCCTGCGGCTGACACGACTGCGCCGATCATCACGAACGTGTTGAGCACAGTAACGAATTCGAAGAACGGCTCGTTTGATATCACCTGGACCACGGACGAGTTGGCCACGAGCGATGTGACGGTGAACGGCACCAGCTATCCCAATTCCACTCTTACCAAGACGCACAAGCGTTCCTTCCGTGGGACCAAGGGAGCGACCTACAATGGCACTGTAACGTCGGCCGATGGCTCAGGAAACAGCGCCAGTGCGGCGTTTCCGCAGGTCAAATTGTAAGCCGATCTGCCTCGACGGTTTTTAAAATTCTGGGCGGCGGGTATATCCCGCCGCCTTTTTTTGCGCGCTCGACCGATTGAACCAAACAACAGAGGCCGTGTCCTCTGTCTCATGACCGAAACCAAGCGCAGAGCGGATGCGCACCCTGCGCTTGTGCGGGCGGGGCGAGCGCGCAAAGTTAAAGCCATGCGGAGGTCGCAATGGCCGAATATCGTCACATTCGCCCGGATCGGCTTGATGCCGGGCGTCCTGATCGCGGCGATCGCTGGCGAACGTGCCTGGTTTGCTGGATTGCTGGCGGTGGCGTTGTCGACGGACGTGCTGGACGGTTATCTCGCGCGCCGGCTCAACGCGTATTCGCAATTTGGACGCAAACTCGACAGCGTCGCCGATTACACGGCGCTATTTGTGGGGTTGGTCGGCATTACGCTATTGTGGCCGGATATCGTACGGCGCGAGTGGCCGTGGTTCGCCGCGGTGATGGGATCGTTTTTTATCGCGATGATTTTCTCCTTCGTCCGATTGGGGCGGGCGCCTTGTTACCACACCTGGGCTTCCAAAGGCACCGTTGCCGGATGCGCCCTGGCGTTGATTCCATTGCTCATGGGTTGGACCGCGACGCCTGCACACATCATCGCGGCGTTACAGGTGCTGGTCGGCGTCGAAGAGATCGCGATCGCATTGCTGGTGCCATGGCATGTGGGCGAGATGCCGACGGCCTGGCATGCGTGGCGGCTTAGAAATGCGAAGCTGCGCGCGAAGGCGCCGGAAGCCGCGTCGGCCTGAGGGCCGCGCGGTCGCGGACGCGAGAAAATCGCTCCGGCGAGTCGCGCAGCGTTGACGCGCGAGCGCGCAATGTGACGCTTGAGGGCGAGATGAACGCGGAGCAGCAACAAGACTTATTCGGATTGTTTCAGCCCGAGGCGGGAGTGCACAAAGCCCCGCCCGTCGCCGCGCCGGTGGTTTCTGCGGAGCAGGAGGAAATTGTTTTTCAACGCAGTGCGAAGGCGCGCGGCTATCGGCTCACGTTGAAGCGCGACGGCACTGCGGTCGCCACGATTCCGCTGCGTGGTTCCGAGCGCGAGGCGAGACGATTTGTTGAGCAACAGCAGGCGTGGCTGGAACGTGCGCGCGAGCGTCAACGTCGACGGCCGCGCGGAGCAGACGTGTGGACGATCGGCACGCATGTATTATGGCGCGGAGAGTTGACGGAAATTCGAATTGCTTCCGCGTCAGCAGAAAAACCACAGGTCTGTCTGGCGGCGGATGTGTTTCGCGTGGCGCAGATCGGGGGAGATTTGCGGCCAACGCTTGAGTCGCATTTCATCCGGCGCGCGAAGGTCGAACTACCGGCGCGCACGTGGGAGTTGTCGGCCGTCACCGGCGTCGATGTGAAGCAAGTAGTCGTGCGGAATCAGCAATCGCGGTGGGGCTCATGCTCCGCGAACGGCACGATCTCACTGAACTGGCGGCTCGTGCAGACGCCGGAATTTGTGCGCGACTACATCATTTACCACGAGCTGATGCATTTGCGGGAGATGAATCATTCCGCGCGATTCTGGGCGCGCGTGGAAGAAGTCTGTCCGAATTGGCAGGACGCCGAGCGCTGGATCAAACGCAACGGCTCGCTGGTCGGATTGTGAGTGAGGAACAACTCGCGCGCTCGCAAGTGAGCGTCGAGCTAGTGAGCAGAAACCTCCAACGGTAAGTTCGCATCCAGAAATCCGGGCGCCAGCACATGCGCGCAAAAGATCCGCCAGGTTCCAGCTTTTGCGGGCTCGAGTAAATTGCGGCGGGTGTTGGCCGCAACCATTGGCAGGGTGTCGCCCAGCGGATGCCATTCTGGATGCGGGACGTGAAGCCGCGAATCGATCAGCGCGTCACCGGCATTGAGGATCGCCTCGTCGCCGTCACGCAGTAGGAAACCCGTGTGAAACGGCGTGTGCCCCGGCAGCGGGATGACGGTGAAATCATCGAAGAGCGTCGCTCCGGCAGTGAATAGTTCGAGCCGGCCATCAAGGATTTCGAGAGCGTCGTGCATCTTGTGAACGATGGCAGCAATCTGTTCAGGAGGCAGCCCGGTGCCCGCGAGATCGGGTGTAGGCTGCCGCCAAAACGCGGCTTCTTCGCGCAGCGCGAGATAACGGGCGTTCGGGAAAACAAGCTGGCGCGTATCCAGATCGAGCGCACCGGCGACATGATCCAGGTGAAGGTGCGTGAACACCACCGCGGTGACATCGGCCGGAGAAAAACCCGCATCGCGCAATCGGGCGGCAGCGAACCCCAGGGTGTCGCCATAAGCCGTGCCGCAACCTGCATCGATCAACACGAGTTCACGATCCCATTGCAGGAGCATGACGTTGACGTTGAGCTCGACCTGCCTGTCCGGCCGGAGTGCGTCACCCAGCACCCGGGCGATTTCGGCATCGACAGCATTCCGAGCGAGCGCGGTCGCAGGCATAAGAAACGTACCATCGTGCAACGACCAGCCGGTGCGGCGGCCAATGGCGAAAGTGTGAACGTCGAGACGAGAATTCATAAACGTGTGCGAGGCCGCAGCTGGGGTGTCGCCCGGTTTTGAAAAACGGGCACGAGAGAGACGCGCTGTGATATTTAGCGTCCGATAAACCGACGCATGTTCACTTGGACGCGTTCGCCGGCGGCGACGTCCAGTGGAAAGGCTTCGGAGATCTCGGTGAGCTCGGCAGGTGTGAGGCGGAGCCGGGTGGCCGCGATGAGTTCGTCCAGATGCGCGATTCGGGTGGTGCCGGGGATCGGAACAATGTCGTCGCCCTGAGCGAGCACCCACGCGAGTGCCAGCTGAGCGGCGGTGACGCCGCGGCGTGAGGCGAGCCGTTCGAGTGTTTCGACAATGTCGAGATTGCGCTGAAAATTCTCGCCTTGGAAACGAGGCAGCTGCCTCCGGAAATCGTCGGCGCCGAAGTCTTCGACGCGTTTGATCACGCCGCTGAGGAAGCCGCGACCGAGTGGACTGTAGGGCACGAAACTCACGCCGAGTTCACGGCACGCGGCGAGGACGCCATTGGTTTCCGGCTCGCGCGACCAAAGCGAATATTCGGATTGGACGGCGGCAATCGGATGGACGGCGTGAGCGCGGCGAAGCGTTTCGGCGCTGACTTCGGAAAGGCCGACGTGGCGGATTTTTCCCGCGCGTACGAGTTCCGCGAGTGCACCCATCGCGTCTTCGATCGACGCGGATTCTGGATTGTGGCGGTGCATGTAATAGAGATCGATCACCTCGATGCCAAGACGACGGAGACTGGCATCGCAGGCGGCACGGATGTACTGGGGCGAGTTGTTCACGCCGCGCTTGGTCGGATCGGCTGGATCGCGGATGATGCCGAATTTGGTCGCGATCACGACGTCGGCGCGGTGCTGCGCGAGCGTGCGGCCAACGAGTTCTTCGTTGTGAAAAGGACCGTACATGTCTGCTGTATCGAAGAAGGTGATGCCTTGGTCACGCGCGTGGTCGAGTGTCGCAAGACTGCGCGCGTCGTCGCGGGCGCCGTAGAATTCCGACATGCCCATGCAGCCAAGACCGATCAGCGATACAGTGGGACCATTCCGGCCGAGACGGCGAGTGGAGAGGGTGGTGGGAGCAGAGGAGGTGGAGGTCGTATTCATGATTAAGAGATGAGGAGTGATTCAGATGAGGGTTGCCGCGCTTGGGTTTAAGTATGGTGCCGGTGAGGGACTGATTCGAAAGAGGAAGAAGGACGCGTTGGTCGACTTCGGTGATTTCACCGATGCCGCGGACGGGAAGACGCTGCGCGAGTGGCCTGAAAAAAATCACAAAGCGCTGAGCCGATAAATTCATTGGCACGAGAATACTCCGTGGCCGACTTGCAGTCCAAAACTCGTCCGACATCGTGCGATACTGAAACGGTATGGAACTGCGTCATCTTCGTTCATTTCTTGCCCTCGCTGATGAGCTGCATTTTGGGCGTGCGGCGGCCCGACTCGGCATTGCGCAGCCGCCACTCAGCCGGCACATCCAGCAACTGGAGGCGGAGGTTGGCGTGCTGCTTGTTGAGCGTGGATCGGGCGGCGTGAAACTGACGCAAGCCGGCGAAATTTTGCGGGATCGCATTCGGCCGCAGGTGGAAGGTATCACCGCAGCCATCGCGGAAACGCGTGCGGTGGGCGCCGGGTGGCGGGGGCGGCTTTGTGCGGCGTTCATCACGAACATGTCGTATCTCCTCCTGCCGCGCGTACTCGAACGGTTGCGACGTGAGGCGCCCGAGGCGGTGTTCGATTTGCATGAGGCGGCGGTGGACGATGCGGAACGGGGCGTGCGCGAGGAACGTTTCGATCTCGCACTCACGCGGCTGCCGGTGGAGGACCAGGGATTGATGCAGCGAGTGCTGCACGAAGAGCGGCTCATGCTGGCGCTGCCGGAAGGGCATGCGCTTGCGAACTGTGATGAGATCGCGCTGGCCGATGTGCAGGCGGAAGCGTTCGTGATGTGTCGGCGTCACGAGCGGGCTCCGTTGCAGCATGTCATTCTTCAACGCTGCGAAGAGGTGGGGTTTCGCCCGCGCGTAATTCAGGAAGTCGCAGGCAAGACGCTGATGATGGAATTGGTGGCGGCGGGCGTGGGATTGACGATCGTTCCGGAATCGTCGGCGAGTGCCCGTCGGGTCGGGCTGGTTTATCGCACGATCATCGACGAGGTGGCGCCGATCCGCATGGCGGCGATCTGGCGGCGGGAAAACACCAATCCATTACGCAAAGTTTTTCTCGATGTAGCGGTGGACGTGGCGCGAACGCTGTGTACCGAGCTGCCAGCGAGTCGAGCGCGCGAGGTCCGGAGGAAAATCGCCGCAGGCGAATAGCGGACGGCGCTAAGGCGTGTTTTTGAAATAAAGATCCGAACCCGGAGGGGGGACCACCAATAGGATTTTCCGAATGGGGAAATCTTGATCCAGTGCTACGTCGAGTCGCTGTGCCTTGGGGTTATTGGAGCCCGCTAATCGCGGTCTGCGATCAGCGGACCCCGCCACTTACTCCGTAGGCGATCAGCCGCAGGGGTGATATAAGGATCTGCCCATTGGCGGATCCCCATTAGCGGTTTCTCTCCCTCTGAATATTTCGAAGACGCCTAGCGGAAATCGATCAGCTCGACTTCGAAAACCAGCGTCGCGTTCGCCGGGATTTTCGGAGGGC
>CBRAFL010000067.1:0-18629 GCA_967755055.1 uncultured bacterium | reverse complement strand
ATCGCAGACCGCGATTAGCGGGCTCCAATCACCTCAAGGCGCAGGCGATTAGCCGCAGCCACTGCATCAAGATTTCCCCATTGGGAAAATCCCATTAGCGGTTCCCCTCTGGGGTTCGGATTTTTATTCGGAGACACGCCCTAGCCTAGGGAATTTCGATTTCCGATTTCTGATTTTCGACAGAGTTCCTGACTGGTGGATTTGTCGCTTTTTCTTCAGCACGGGCGTCCAAACACAGGATTGTCGCGGCGGGTGGAGTTGTCGCAATCTGAGGACGTCGACGCGCCCGCCATGTCCCTGAACCCCTTTCCTCCCAGTCGAACCCGGGTTCCCACCCAAACGGAGATCGCGGAGATCATCGCGGCCTCGACCAATCCGAGCCTGCGGAATCTGAGGATCACGGCCTGCTACGGTGAGCTATCACACATCATTGCCGCCATCGTGGGACCCGAAAATGTCAATTGGTGCACCTTTGCCACGTGGGCTTCGAAAACGGCAGGGCGCTTCATTCGCCTGGCCGGCGTGGACGAACGGATTCGCACCGCGGTTCAGGATGCGTTGGGCGCCGTGGGTTCGTTCAACACGATGCGGAACAGCCTCAGGCACATTCCCGGTGGCATCGAGTTTGTCCACGAACGCGTCATCGAAGCGGCGAAGGAACTTGCTGCAGAGGTGAGCGCTGAAGTCGCGGCAGGTAACTTAACTGTGTTCGCCGAGCTTGCACCGCTCTTCTCCGCGATGGTGAGCGCGATGGACGAGTTGAAAACCGGCAACCGGGTCGCGGCCACTCGCGTCATCGAGTCATTGAAGCCAGGATCAACCACCCAGGGAGGACAGGATCTCTTGCGCCGAGCCGTGTCGGACTATCTCGAGGCGATGACCATCACCGACGGGCGGCGGAAGGCCGAGCTGCTGTTGCGGGCCAACGCGCAGGTCGGCGCGCATGAACAGATTCGTCTCCAGCCGTATATCCATAAAGCAATGACGACGTCCCTCGCGGACCGGGTGACCGCACACATCCAACGGAAGCTGCGCGAGACGACTTCGGAGTCGGTCGGTCGGCGTCTCTCCGCCATCCTCGATGCGCGGCTCCGTCCTTACCGGACTGCGTTGGAGCAGGTTTGGCTGCAGATCGCGTCCCGTTACCTGATGACCCTCGAACTGCCCAACGGCACCTTGTGGCTGGGCCGCGATCTGCCCAGCGCTCCGGGACAGCCGATATTTCCCGCGGACCTGACGGAGTTACAGGACGCCGAACTTCTCCGCATTCTTCGCATCTATCACGCCGACGGCGTGAACGCGCGCGACAGCGGTGCCACGGATTGGAGCAATCTCCCGGACCGCATGCGCTATATTCTCGAGCTGTTCCGTTCGCGGCAAAAGGACCCAAGCCTGTTTGAGCCGCCATTCGAAGCTGCGGCGATGGATGCGATTCAACGCGGAACCGTTCCGTTAATTGGCGTGTAACGAGCGCACGATCACAGCCGCGCCAGCGTACTACCTGTCGGCAATAAGCAATTCGTCCCCTCGCTTCCATCCCAACCTTCGCGAGACATATTCTGATCCGATCCCCGCGCTCCTTGCGATCGCTGCGCACAGAGAAACAATCCGAGGGGCTCGGAGGAATCCCTCGGTAAACGCTGTGGAACCTCCGTGACCTCTGTGTCGAAAAATTCCGGAACGGGATCGATCTAACCGCTCTGTCACAATACCCCAATCCGATTTAGTTAGTTAGTTAGCGAACGTCGGAAGGCTATCCCTAACCGCGTTGCCGGCACCGTGACGGGCGGCTACGTCAGCTGTTCTTAGTTCACTGTTAAAGTTGCAGCGTTGCTCAAGGCGCTGCCGGCGGCGTTCCAGATATAAACTTGGTACTGAGCTCCGCTGTCGCTCAACGCTACTTTCGAAATCGTCAGCGTGTTCGCGGTCGCAGTCGGCACATCCACACCGTTCTTCCTCCACTGATAATTCAAGGGCGTGGTGCCGGTCGCCGCCACCGTGAAGGTCACAGCAACGGGTTTCTTGGAGTTCGTGACTGTCACTGTCTGGCTCATCGGCTGTTGAGTGATCGTCGGCGCCACCACGGGACTGTTGCTGGTCACCACTAGCTTCGCGCTTGCACTAGTGATAGTGCTGACACCGTTCGAGACGGTCACCTTGTATGTTCCGGCGTCGGCGAGTGTCGTGCTGGCGATCGTCAGCGTGGTATCGGTGCCGATCACCGGTGCGTTCGGCGAGCTGCCCCTGCGCCACTTATAAGAGAGCGAGCCAGGGCCGCTTGCTATCACCGTGAAAGACGCCGGCGCACCTTCCACCACCGTTACGTTAGCCGGCTGCGTGAGGATCTGCAGCGTCGATGTGAAGATGTTCATCGTCGCGGTGGCGGAGCCTTGATAGTTCGTATCCGCGATCGTCGCACTGACCTGATATGTACCGGGAGTACTGGGTGCCGCGCTGGCGCCGTTGTACGTGACGACCGTGCTCAAGCCAGCCGGCGTTGTAACGATCGAGACATCCCTTGGCGTTCCCGTGTACACCTGGCTGGTGTTCGAGATCGCGACGCCCGCGGTTCCTTTGCCCACTTGCAGAGTCAGAACTGCGATGCCATCGCCTCCGGGATTGGTGGCAGTGAGATTGATTACGAAGGTGCCGGCCGCGGATGGCTGCCCAGAAATCACACCCGTATTTTTATCGAGCGACAGCCCTCCCGGCAATGGAGAGGCATCGAAGCTTTTGGGATTATTGGTCGCCGCGATCGTATAACTGAAAAACGAATTGTAGGTGGCGCTTGCGGCGGTGGGACTCGTAATCACCGGCGCGGGTGGTGGCGTCACTGTGAGCGATCCGATGGCGGAGCCTTGGTAGTTGGGATCGTTGATGACCGCGTTGACCTGATAAGTGCCGGGGGCGATCGGCAGTGTGCTCGCGCCAGCGTAGGTGACAATTGTGGCCAGCCCTTCCGGAGTCGTATCGATCGAAACCGATTTCGGTGTACCCGTATACGCCTGCGTCGTGTTCGAGATCGTGACCGCCGCGGTCGCTTTGTTCACCTCAAGAGTCAGGATACGAAGGTCGTAGCCAGCGGAATTGCTCGCTCCGAGGGAAATTTCAAATGTGCCAGCCGAAAACGGCCGCCCGGAAATCACGCCGTTGGCCCCATTGATCGACAATCCTGGGGGCAGACCAAACGCCCATAAGCTATCCGGATCATTGCTTGCCGTGATTGTATAGCTGAAGGGCGAGTCGAAGATGGCGCTCGCAGAAGAAGGACTCGCGATTACCGGCGGAGGCAGCGGCCCCAGGTCGACGATAAACATCTGCTGCAATCTATTCGGATTTACCCCATACCCGGCGATGAATCGTCCCCACGGTGACATCGCACGCGCTTCGATGAGTCGCCAGCGATACAGATCAGGCGACTGCACACCCCTGCCCCAAAGATAGTCACTCAAGGAGTTCAAGCCATCCATGGGTGTCCAGATCAGCGCCTCTTTCGGAGGCAAATCCTCACGATCTGAGGTCGTGCTTAATACGATGCTTCCATCAAAGGAAATGGCGGTAGGAACGCTGTATGCACCCTTAGAGGGAAAGGCTTGGAGTCCCGAAATCTCTGTCCAACGGAAAAGGAGCTTCGGAATCCAATAGTAGTACTGATCCCAACCGTAGTTCCCCATCACTACATTGCCATCACCAGAAACGAGCCATCCTGAAGAATCACCGTCGAGCGAGCCCAGCCCGACAAGACCTCCGGCTGACGTCCAACGAAATGCCTCGGTTGTAGGGCTGTTGGGATCAACCACAGGTCCCATAATCAAGCTTCTATCTCCGACGATGACCGAGCCATCGCGAGAGACATCCCTCGCAAAAAATGCACCGGCGATTTCTTCGATGCCGACGCTGGTCCATTTAACGGCACCCACGCGATAACCGAACACACCATTGCCGATGATCGTTGAACCGTCTTTCGAGATGCGTCCCGTCATCAACGAATTCGAGGTATAGGGAAACAACGGCAGGGGTTGGAGGCCGTCCGTGGCCGTCCAACGGTACGGAATATATCCAACGGAAGGGTCGAACAACGTGAGCGCAACAGTTGAACCATCTGCGCTGATGCCTGTTGCCATCCCCTCAGTCGCTGAATCTGCCAGCAGCGTGAAAACACCGCTGTCCCACATGAACGGATGCATGAGCCCGTCTTCGAGCTCGACGTCACCGATTACCACTTTCCCGTTCGAGGAAACGTCACGGGGTATAATGGATCGCGCGGTGGCCGGTCCGATTGGCGTGAAGGTCACGTTCTGCGAAAACGCCATCGCCGGAACGAGGGCGACAAGTAAACCGAGCAGGAAGACGCGCAAAGACGTCGAGCGAGTTGTCATGAAGCAAGGATGCTGGAGTTGAGTTGGGGCAGAACGGGACCGGCCTGAAAGCTTGTGGTGGGAACAAAGCATGAGTTAAAGGCAAATTCCTGTCCAAACGAGCTGATCACGGCGCGAGTTCGGCATCCCTTACTGGCTGGATTCTACCGTCGTGTGCGTTCGAGGTGGATCCGAGATGAAAGCCTGGAAATCAGTTCTTGGACTGCAGCTCGTACCCGAAGTATCACGACGCGGTGAACTGATTCGGCGCGTTAAGATAACGCGCCCAAATCAGATCCACTCGCTCACGCTCGCAGCCACGCGAGGGCAACGACTATATCTTATCCCCCGTTGTGAAAATCCAATCGCCGTTCGCGCCCGAATCGGCCACGCCTCACGAATGAAATATCTTTTCGTGTGGCTTGTCCTGGTCCTCGCGGCGCACGCCACCAATGCCGGCGACACCTATGAGCAGGTCATCGCCGAAAAAGGAAAACCGAAGAGCCAGGCATCGGTGGGCGCCAATCGGATTCTCAATTACCCGGACGTAAGGATCCAGTTTCGCGGCAATGCCGGTAAGGCCGTAAGCGATACGCAATAAGCAATAGGCGATATATGGAATCATGGGTGCCAAGCTTTTGATCGCTACCGATATTTTTGGGCGCTCAATACACCTGTCCGCTTTGGTTCAGTCACTCGCAGGGCGATTCGAGGAGGTTCATATTCTTGATCCGTATGCAGGAGCAGATCGTTGTTTCCCAGACGAAGCGACGGCCTATCGCGCATTTATTGAGGGCGGATTGGAATCGTACGTGAGAGGCGCTGAGCAACAAATCGCCAGCCTGTCAGGCCCGCTCCACCTGCTTGGCTTCAGCGCCGGAGCATCAGCACTATGGATAGCATTATCACGGATTCCGTGCCTGCAGGTTCAGAAAGCCTGGCTGTTTTATAGCGGGCAGATCAGGAATCATCTGGCCTGCCAGCCAGAATGCCCCGTGCATCTTGTCTTTCCTCGGATGGAAGAGCATTTCGAGGTGGATGTCGTGATGCGGGAGTTGAAGGAAAGGCCCAATCTCACTCTTGAGAAAACCCATTACCTCCACGGGTTCATGAATCCGCTCTCGAGGAACTTCAGTTACGAGGCGCTACTCGAATATCAAAAACGGATGCTTGAGGAATTATGAGTCAGACCTGGAAGCTATAAGCTATAAGCTATAAGCTATAAGCTATAGGCTGTAGGCTCCAGGCAATTCGGACGTGCCGGATGATGACCGCTCACCTCATCAGTAGGGCAAGGTCTTTGACCTGCTTTTCGATTGCTCGTGCGTACCACTCGCTCACGCTCGCAGCCACGGTTAAGACGGGCACCTGGCATCGAACGAGAGGGACGACCCGCCGTGAGCGGGCAAGCCCCTATGTCGTCCGCGCGCGAACCGGCGCACACGGAGGTGGACCTTCCGCCGTCCACTTCTCTGCGGTTAAATCATCCCGCATTCCGTGTGCTCGGTGCGCCATCCGACATCATCCATCCTACTTCTTACATGGATGGTCGCTCTCGACTAGAACGTATAATCGACGCTGGCCTTCACATTGATCTCCGGGCCGGGAACGATGACGTTCACGCTGCGCACGGAATAAATGTATTTTTTGTTCAGCAGATTGTCGACGTTCAGGCCGAAGCTCCAGTGCTTGTCGAAGCGATAGCTCGCGTTCAGGTTGACGAGCGTACGACCCGGCACGTAGCCAAACCAGACTTGGTTGGCATTGTCGGAGATGGCGCGCTTGCCGAGCGAGTTGGCGCCCAAGCTGACGTTCAACTTGTTGAGCGGGCCCTCCGTGAAGCGATAGAGTGCGATGAGGCTCCAGCTTTTCTCCGAAATATTATTCACCGGAATTGCACCCGTGATGATCGTATTCGTGTAAGGCTGCACAAACGTCGCAGCTGCCGGACCGAGCACCGACTTCGCGTCGAAGAGCGAGAACGACGCCATCAGATAGAGGTTGCGATTGACCTGATAGCTCAAGTCGCCGTCGAAGCCGCGCGAGATGACGCCAGGAATGAGGACGTTCGGGTTGTTCGGATCGAGCGGTGAAGATGGCACCGTGTTGTTCTGCTGCTGCACGTCGAAATAAGAGACGTTCGCCGTGAGCTTTTTATTGAGAAAGGTTGTCTTGATACCGACCTCGGTCTGCTTACCCGTTTTGGGCGGCAGCGGACCGGAAACGCCATTCCGCAAGCCAACGCCGTTGAGCGCGAAGTTCTCGTTGTAGCCGTAGAAGACATTAAAGCCGTCGAACACCTTATAAACGGCGCCGTACTGCTTGAGGTTCTTATTGACCACGAACTCGGCTGGATTGTACACGCCGGTGAGTTTGTTGAGCGTCGAGCGCGAGGCTCGGCTGCGCGTCACACCGTACGAGAGAATCAGCTTATCGTTGAAAATTTTGAGGTTTTCGAGCGCGTACACACGAGCGAGTGTATCCGTGTTTTCCGTCCAGCCCGATTTCTTGCCGTAGTCCACGAGGACAGTCGGAGTCGTCTTGTTGAACGGATCCCAAGGCGACGAGGTGCCTGCGTAGGTGTAGGTGAAGCCAGGCTGGTCTCTCAGTTCGCTGCCGAGGAGGAAATTGTGATTGGCGGGACCGGTTTTGAAATTGAAGTTCAGATCCGCCTGCAGGTCGCGGTAACGGGTGATGGCATTGTCCGCTGTCGTGGTGCGCGGATAAGCGCCGCCCACGTACGTCGTCGGCGAAGTTGCGGCATTCCATGCTCGGCCGCCGTCATTCCACGTATTGGCGAGCGACTCGAGACGCTCGGCGCGGTCGTACGCATTCATCGCAGAGATGCGCAGCGCCACGAAGTCATTCAGACGGCTCGTGAAATTGGCCCAGATGCGGTTCACATGGTCACGGCGCCAGTTGTAGGGCGTGTCTTCCGAGGAGGAACGGGTGTACGGCACGTCCCAGATTTGCAGGGTGCGCGGGTCAAGCATGAGGCCGTTGTAGGAGGGCCAGACCGCATTCACATACAGCGCCTTGATCTCCACCTTCGTGTCTGGACCGAACTGGTAGCTGAGTTCCGGCATCAACGTGAGGCGGTGCATGTAGGTCGCATCGTAATAGCCGTCTGAATACTGCATGGCGCCTATCATGCGGTAGAGCAGCTTCGTATTGCCAAAGAGCGGGCCGGTGCTGTCGAACGAGACACGATTAGCGTCATAGATGCCGGTCTGCGCACTGATCGTAGTCGACTGCTTCGAAAGCGGGCTCTTCGTGATCTTGTTGATCAGACCGCCGGGAGAGCCGTCGGCCGCGAGAAAGATACTCGAAGGTCCCTTGATCACCTCGAAGCGTTCAAACGCCACGGGATCGACCACGGTGGCCGCGGGAGGCGCGAAGCTGTCGGTATAGTCGCCATCGCCCGAGAAGCCGCGAATGGCGAGACGGCCGGGCGTCCAGTTGAGCGCTCCGTTTTGAGCGCCACCCGTGTAATTCAACACGTCGGCCATGTTGAACGGATTGACCGCTTTCAAAAATGAACTGTTGAGAACCTTCACCGATTGCGGCAGCTCGGCGATGTCGACCGCGATGCGCGTCGAGCTCAGGGAGGATTTGCCAACGTAGCCGGTGTCTTTTTCGGCGCTGATCGAAAATTCCGGCAGAACGACCGGCTCGTCTTTGCTGACGTCGGTCGGTGAAGCTTCCTCAGTTGCTTGAGCATGGAGCGAAAGCGGGAGAACAATCGCTGCGAAGGCAGAGAGCAGATAACGGTGTTGCATGATGGCTGATGGGGGTTGGGTCGACCTAGGGGAAAAACAGCGAACAGACAGCACTGTCCGCCGAGGTGGCGGTAGTGAGATGAATGAGCGATTGGACGTCGATCGATTTCTGGCGGAGCGTTGTTGGAACAGGAACGATTCACTCGATCGGGCGAATCAACGGTGAGGTGGATTATTGCTAACGCGCCGTTCACCCCGCGTCGCAGTGTATGCTTTCTGAATTTATCCGCGGAATGCAGGGACGACACGGAAATCGGAACGCGCCTTGGACAGACTGGAAAGCGAATTTGCGCTAATTTTAGCGCAAACGTAGAGTTCAGGGGATTCGCCCGATCCTCTTCCACGGGATTTCGGCGCATGGGTCGGTGAATTGAACGATCGGCGATTTAACGATAGAGCGCCACCACGTCCACTCGCTCACGCTCGCAGCTACGTCGAAACAAATTCCCCGACGGTGAACGGAGGGATGACCTCCATGTCGTCCATGAATGAGGTGAGCAATCTTCCTCCTGCGTCTTAATTCCTCGATCATCTGAACCTGATGAACCGACGTTGCGCCAACTGGTCTTCAGCTCTCCTGAGAAACACAAACCGACAATGAATACAGCAGACGCGCCTGACGAACCCTTGCTTGAGGCCTTGCTCGATTCGTGGGACCGCAACAACTCCATTCTCGTTAATCTTCTCGGGCTGCTCCCGCCGGGTGGACTGGAGACGAAGGCAATGGAAGGCAGTCCGACGGTCGCAGGAATGTTCACTCACATCCATTTTGTTCGGCTGGTGTTCGTTCTCGAGGACACCCCCGAATACGCGAGACCCGTGCCGCAGGAAGAATGGCGGGCCGAACCCGATCCGAGACGCATTGCGGAAATGCTGAACGAAAGCGCCCAAGCAGTGCGGGACGCGGTCAAGGGCAGGTTGCAAGGCGGGCAGCCGATGAACGTTCATTACGACCATCCCATTCTCATGCTTCAGCACCTGATCTGGCACGAGGGCTATCATCACGGACAAATAAAGCTGGCGCTCAAACTCGCGAATCGCCCCATCACCAACGACGCCGCAAGTCTAGGCACGTGGGGCCTCTGGATGAACAAGACCGCGCACTGACTCGGAATCTAATGCTCCCTTCGTGGCTGCGAGCGTGAGCGAGTGGTTGGCCTTTCCGAGTTCACGAACAAAATTCTTTTCATTTTTCAGATCCTATTTTTCTGCCCCCTGTCCAATACGTTCTGTGGAGACGCCCATTTTCTCGCGTTGGTTGCAACTTGCTCCCGCTGCCCCTCCTTTGGGGGATTCGTCCGCTCTTTCAGGAGCATGATAAGAACCTCAATCTTCCACCATGAACATTCGCCCCACCGTTCTGCTCGCCCTTCTTTTTGCCACCCCCGCCCTGTTTGCTCGCGTCGATGAAGCCGTCGTTCAGCAAAAAGTCGCCTCGCTCCTGGCGCAGATGACCCAGGAGGAAAAAATCGGGCAGCTCATTCAGTATTCACAAATCGGAGCCGAAACGGGACCCTCCGTCCGATCGAATATCGAAGGCGAAATCAAAGCCGGTCGCTGCGGCAGCATGCTCAATGTCGTCGGTGCCGCCGACACGCGCGCGATGCAACGACTCGCGGTCGAAAACTCGCGACTGCATATTCCTCTCCTGTTCGGCTATGACGTGATTCACGGCTTCCGCACGATCTTCCCGATCAATCTCGGCCAGGCTGCCTCATGGGATCTCGAAGCGATCGAGCACTCGGAGCGCATTGCCGCCACGGAAGCTGCCGCCGCCGGCATTCATTGGACGTTCGCTCCGATGATGGACATCGCCCGCGATCCACGCTGGGGCCGCATCTCCGAAGGTTCCGGCGAGGATCCGTTTCTCGGCGCTGCGATCGCCCGCGCGCGCGTTCACGGCTTCCAAGGCGACGATCTCTCGCGCATCGACACGGTGATGGCCTGCGCGAAACATTTCGCTGGATACGGCGCCGCGGAGGCCGGCCGCGACTACAACACCACTGACATTTCAGAGATCACACTGCGCGATGTCTATCTGCCACCGTTCAAAGCTGCGGTGGAAGCCGGCGTCGGCACTTTCATGGCGGCGTTCAACGACCTG
Source organism: uncultured bacterium (assembly GCA_967755055.1). Lineage (GTDB taxonomy): Bacteria > Verrucomicrobiota > Verrucomicrobiia > Opitutales > Opitutaceae > Opitutus. Next base: position 8,388 of record CBRAFL010000067.1, on the reverse strand, counting down.
AACGGCGTCCCCGCCTCCGCCAATCATTTCCTCATGACGAAGGTGCTTCGCGACGAATGGGGATTCAAGGGCTTCGTCGTATCCGATTGGCAATCCATCCTCGAACTTCTCCATCACGGCATCGCCGCGGATCAAGCCGAAGCTTGCAGACTCAGCTTTAACGCTGGCGTCGACATGGATATGGAAGGCCGCGTTTACGGTCCACATGTCGCCGCTGAGATCGCGGCACACCGCATTGATCCCACGCGACTCGACGCTGCTGTTTCCGCAATCCTCGCGGCCAAATTCAAGTTGGGCTTGTTCGACGATCCCTATCGCTACTCCGATACGGAGCGCGAAAAAAACGCCATGCTCCGTCCTGAAGCTCTCGAGGCCACGCGCGATCTCGCCCGCAAATCCTGTGTGTTGCTCAAGAATAAATCCGGCACGCTTCCTTTACGCGCCGGCGCACGAATCGCGCTAATTGGACAGATCGCCGGCGCTCAGCGTGACCTCAACGGCTCGTGGGATGGCAAGGGTCGCGAGAAAGACGCCGTTTCGGTCCGCATGGCGCTCGAGACCACGTTTCCCGGTCGGGTGACGTTTGCCGAGGGCGCAAAATCCGGCGGCAATGATCAATCTGGCTTTGCCGAGGCGGTTGCCGCCGCGAAGGCCGCCGATGTCGTCGTCGCCGTACTTGGCGAGGGATGGTACATGTCGGGCGAAGCGAGCAGCCGCTCAAATCTTTCGATCCCCGGCGTGCAACCTGAACTCCTCGCCGCTCTCCACAAAACCGGAAAGCCCATCGTGCTGGTACTGTTCTCCGGGCGTCCCTTGACCCTCGCGCCCGTGCTCGACGAGGTTGATGCGATCTTGCTCGCGTGGTTTCCCGGGACGATGGGCGGCCCCGCCATCGTCGATTTACTTACGGGGGCGTACAACCCTTCCGGCAAGCTGCCGGTCACGTTCCCGCGCGTGCTCGGGCAGGTGCCGATTTACTACAGTCATAAAATGACGGGACGCCCCATCGACCCGCGCGATCCACACGACAAATACAAGTCACAGTATCTCGACGTCGCCAACACGCCTGAATTTCCGTTTGGGTTCGGCCTCTCGTATACGACTTTCGAATACTCCGCGCCGAAAATCGCCGTGGCCGAGCTACAGCCGGATGGAGTGCAGCGGATCAGCGTCACGCTGAAGAATACCGGCCGACGCGATGGCACGGAGGTCGCACAACTTTACGTGCGAGATGTCGCGGGATCGGTGACGCGCCCCGTCCGTGAGTTGAAAGGCTTTCAGCGCGTTGCACTCAAAGCGGGCGAATCGCGTGAGCTCACTTTCGACCTGAAACCCGTCGATCTTTCGTTCACCCACGCCGACATGAGCTTCGCGCCGGAGCCTGGCAAATTTGAAGTTTTCCTCGGCGGAGATTCGGACGCGCCGAAAGCCGGCGAGTTCGAGTACCTCGAATCTGCGACGGCTCCGAGATTGTAGTCGGCGGCTTGCATGAGCGTGGCCGATTTCTACGATCGGCGAGAGCCCTCCCTCCCCCCCATGACCAGAGACACTCGCGTTGATTCCTATATCGAGGAGTCGCCGGAATTCGCCCGACCGATTCTCACGCATCTCCGGAAAATTATTCACCAGGGATGTCCGCAAGCGGTGGAAACCATCAAGTGGGGTTCGCCGTTTTTTGATTATCACGGACTGCTCTGCGGCCTCGCCGCGTTCAAAGCGCACTGCTCGTTGTTTTTCTGGCGGGACATTGATGTCGATCGCTTCCTTCCGAAAACCAACGCGGCGGGTGCAGGAATGGGACAATTCGGGAAGCTGACATCGCTGGCTGATTTGCCGAAGGACACTGTGCTGCTCGCGTGCATCCGGAGCGCCGTCGAACAACGCGATTCGCCGACGTCAAAGACCAAACGCGTTCGTCAGCCCGCCAAGGAAACTCCGGTGCCGTCCGATCTGAAAAAGGCGCTGTCCGGAAACGCTAAATCGGCGGAGACCTTTATGAATTTCGCTCCGAGTCACCGCCGCGAATACATTGATTGGATTACCGACGCCAAGCGTCCGGAGACGCGCGCGCGCCGCTTGCAGACCACGCTCGAATGGCTCGCCGAAGGAAAATCGCAGAACTGGAAGTATAATAGCGCTAAGCGATAGGCGGTAAGCCGGAAGCGCCCCGACGTTAGGAAGCAGCAAGGGGCGAAGGAGATCGGGGCGTGCGTCAGCATGCGGGCTTCGCCGACATCCGTAGCCGTGTGCGTTACCGTGCGTACCGCACCGTAATATCGGCGCGACTACGTCAAAATCTTCCACGCCCAAACCACGGTCTCGAAAACATTCGCAGGGTGATTTCCATTCGCGTCGCAACAAATCATCCACCAAGGAGACTATCGTTTGCCAGGCGACGCCGCTCATCAGCGGTTGCTCGCCTCGGCCACTGAATCATGAGGCTTCAATCTAGAAATGCCTGGGGTCAACGTTCGCAGCCAACTTCGCTTCATCGCGATCAGCCGACATCTGAGCCCCCGGCGAGTGCCACTCCTCTGCCTCTCGACGCGGAGTGGGACAACGCGTTCATGCGCGTGGAGAGTTATTTACGCGCGCATCACTTCGAGAGTCGGTCGCTGTTGACGCGCCTGACGGCTGAAATTCTGACAAGCGCCCGCGCGCTCGGCCCTCAATCACCACACGAGTCGCCGGTCGAAATCGCGATGGGTGTGGCGCAGGCGAGAATCGGCGGATGGCTGCAACGCTCAATCGGAGACGGCACTTGGTCGGACGAACGCTTCCGGGCGCGTGGACGACTGGCCCTCCTGATGTCGGGAGTTCCCCGACGGTGTCCCGAATACTTTTTGTGCGATGAACCGCTCCCCGCTCCGGAAGTTGAACGCCTGACCGGAGCTCGCCTGCAACCCGGCCCCGAGCTAAGACCCGTTGGGATGCCGCCAGCCACAGTGGAATTTCCCTTCGGCGAGATCGTGGAGGAAAAATGGATTACGTTCAGCCGCTCGACCTTCGTGCGGGCCGCCACTTCGTGGGTTTTCTTCATTGGGTTTCTCGCTGTCGCCTGGGCTGCGACTCGTTGATTGGGTGTCGATGACTGTTTCGCCATTCAATCCGACAGCGATCGACCCGAAGGTCGCGACGCGGCGACGCACCCGAGTGGTCGGATCCATTCTCGCGCTTGCCGCTCCCGCAACGTTGATCATGGCGGACGTGCATTGGCGGAGTGGATTCGACGTGCTGAAGGGCATCCACTTGCTGCTGTTCGCGATCTTGTTTGCGCTGGTGGCCTTCGGCGCCGTGCAGGCCGTGACGGGCTTTCTGCTCCGACTTCGAGGAGGAGATTCCTTCGAAATTCTCCGCACCATCGATGATAACGATCGATCGTTGCTCCACGCGCCGACGGCGATCATCATGCCGATCTGCAACGAAGAGGTCGGGCGAGTCATGGAAGGTGTGCGAGTCATTTACGAGTCAGTGCGGGCGACGGGCCAACTCGCAGATTGCGATTTTTTTCTGCTGAGTGACTCGAATGACTCGAATCATTGGATCGAGGAGGAGGCGGAATGGCTCTCGTTGACGGAAAAGCTCGGGGCGCACGGGCGATTGTTCTACCGAAAACGGCGGATGGGCATCAACAAGAAGGCCGGTAACGTCGCCGACTTTTGCCGGCGTTGGGGCAGTCGCTACCGTTATATGGTGGTGCTTGATGCCGACAGTATCATGAGCGGCGATGCGGTGGCCAAGCTCGTCCGCTTAATGGAACGGAATCCACGGGTCGGTCTCATCCAAGCCGTTCCGATGTTGGCGAACGGCGAGTCCATCCTTGCGCGCGTCCAGCAATTCGCGAGTCGGCTGTACGGGACCATCTTCTCGGCCGGTTTAAACTACTGGCAGCTCGGTGAGGCAAATTACTGGGGCCACAACGCGATCATTCGAATGAGACCGTTCATGCGACATTGCTCGCTACCCGAACTTCCCGGCGATGGACCATTTGGCGGAAGAATCCTGAGTCACGATTACGTCGAAGCCGCACTGATGCGGCGCGCTGGCTGGCAAGTTTGGCTGGCGACGGGTTTGGAGGGCAGCTACGAGGAAGGCCCGGCGACGCTCGTCGATTTCGCGAAACGCGATCGCCGCTGGCTGCAAGGCAATCTTCAACACACGCGGCTGATCCTGGCGCGGGGGTTTCACGGCGTTAACCGCGTTCATTTTCTGCTCGGGATTCTTTCGTACATCGCGTCGCCGCTGTGGCTCGCATTTCTGATGCTCTCGTGCGTGATCGCCTACCGCGCCGGACCGCCGACCGGGATCGACCCGAACGGCGGATGGCTGTGGAATCCTCGATCGGAGGCGATCGGGCTGTTTGTCGTCACGATGGTGATACTGTTTTTGCCGAAGATGCTGTCGCTGCTTGATCTGCGCCGACGCGGGGACGTCGCGCAGTTTGGGGGCTGGACGAAAGTTGTAACCAGCGTGATGACGGAGACGGTCATTTTCACTCTGATCGCACCGATTCTGATGTTATTTCACACGAAGTTCGTCGTGCTCACGCTGTGCCGACAGTCGGTCGGTTGGGGAACACAGCGGCGCGGAGGCGCAGGTGCAGCGGCATGGAAAGAGGCAGCATTCGCACACGCCGGGCACACGCTTTTTGGGATCGCGCTGGCGTTGGTCGCCCAGCGAATCAGCCCAGCACTCGCTTGGTGGATGTCGCCGCTCCTGGCCGGAACGATTCTCTCGATCCCTCTCTCCGTGGTGACGGGAGACACGGCGCTTGGGCTCGAGCTACGGCGTCGCCAGATTTTCGTTACGCCCGAGGAGGACACACCACCGGCGGAACTGCGTGAGCTCTCGGCGGCGCTCGCTCAACCCTCGTCGGGCCGCCCGATCCCGCTCGAGCTCTGGTCGTATCGCGGAATCCTCCAAGCCGTGCTCGATCCCTATGTGAACGCCGCGCACGTGTCGCTGCTCCGTGCGAAAGACGATCCGCCGGAAGCCACCGCGCTGAGGCTCGCGGAGTTGAGGGAGCGCCTGGTGCGTGAGGGGCCTGCGGCACTGACGAAGCTGGAATTGGTGGCGCTATTGGCCGACGTTGATTCGATGGTCGCGCTGCATGAAGGGGTGTGGGCGGCACCCGCGCAAAAACTCGCGCCATGGTGGCAGGCCGCACTGAGCTACTATCAAATCATCGCGCCGTCGCCACAAACGGCGTTTACCCCGGTCGCGTGAATTGGCGCAGCCACCAGCGTCGCGTTTCACTTGACCCGAATCTCATCCACTCGCTCACGCTCGCAGCCACGAGGTCGTCGCGAGCGTAAGCGAGTGGATCCACCGTCACCCGTGCGGCTACGGTTCGCAGCGCTCAGCTCCGCGCTTCCGACTTACAGCTTACCGCTTGGCACTTATCGCTCATCACGCCGGCATGTGATAACCCGGAGTCGAAAGCGACAGCGCTGACTCCTCCGGTGTCATGCCTTCGGGGATACCTTCGAACAGGGGCGACGAGAGGTAGCGCTCTCCGGTGTCGGGCAGCATGCACAGAATCACCGATCCGGCTGGTGCTTTCTCGGCCACTTGCATGGCGACCCCAAAGGTCGAGCCGCCGGAAATCCCGGTGAAAATGCCTTCCTTCTGTGCCAGCTTGCGGGACCACTCGATGCCGAGCGCGCCTGCAATCGGGATGAGTTGATCGTAGTACTTTCGGTCGAGCGATTCTTGTAGCACGAACGGGATGAAGTCCGGCGTCCACCCTTGTATCGGATGCGGCTGAAAAGCGGGATGACTTACCGCCGGCGCGTTCGCCGCTCCACGCTGCTGCGCGACGCCGCTGCCCACGAGTTGGGCGTTGGCGGGCTCGGTCAGGATAATTTTCGTGTCGGGACGCTCCTTGCGAAGCACGCGCGCGACACCTGTAACCGTTCCGCCAGTACCGTAGCCCGTAACAAAATAATCGAGTTTCTCGCCTGCGAAATCAGCGAGGATCTCACGCGCGGTCGTGTTCTCGTGAATCTTGGCGTTGTCCGCGGTTTCGAATTGTCGCGCCAAAAACCAGTTGTTCGCCTGTGCGAGTTCCACGGCCTTTTGATACATGCCGAGCCCCTTCGCCGCGCGCGGAGTCAATACCACTTTTGCGCCTAGAAAACGCATGAGCTTACGCCGTTCGATCGAGAAACTGTCCGCCATCGTAACGACGAGTGGATAACCTTTCGCGGCGCAGACCATCGCGAGCCCGATACCCGTGTTACCGCTCGTGGCTTCGACGACGGTTTGCCCCGGCTTGAGATCACCGCGGCGTTCAGCCTCCTCAATAATGCTGATCGCGAGCCGATCTTTCACGGAGGAAGCGGGATTAAAGAATTCCGCTTTCACGTAGAGGCGAACGTGAGCAGGCGCCAAATTGTTCACTTTGATGCAAGGCGTGTCGCCAATGGTATCGACAATACTATCAAAACGGCGCCCGCGCCCGTTGGTGGTTCGAGAGGTTTTCGTGTTCATGCGATCTCAGGAGGTAGGAATGGCTGCACTAGCGTGGCAGCGAGAACGGAGGACGTGAAGAAAACGCGCGCATGCGAGGGCGGCAATCCTCAAGAATGCACTCACGTCCGGTCATCGCGGAATCCTTCGACGGACTTACCCGAGAGCGACAGCAAGCGCATCCAACATCTTGCTCCAGTTTTCCTCAGTCCGGCCCACCTCTTCCGCGCGGGAGGGATGCAGCTCTTGCGTCACGGTGAGTTCGCAGCCGGTTTCTCCTGGCGTGATTTCCACCAGCACTCGCGAGCCGACTTCTTCCGTCGTCACAATCCACGTGAACACGAGCCGCCGCGGGCGGCTGATCTCGAGATATTTTCCAACATACTCGATGTCTTCGCCGTCTCGTTCGACCAGAAAAGAAAAGGATCCGCCCACGCGAGGGGTAAGCGCCAGATGCACAATTTCCTCGTCGCGAACCGCCGGGCCCAACAGCCATTGATCGAGCATTTCGCGACTCATCCACGCGTCAAAAACACGCTCCGCGTTTGCGTGAAAGCGGCGCGTGACCATAGCCCGAATTGCTTGTTTGGTACTCATCAGCTCAGCGGTTATTGAGGCCGGTGTTGCGCCCACGTCAACGCACGGGAGCCACTCGATTGTGCCCTCTTAAAATCGACTCGAGCCATTGACACGTTCCACAGTCGCGAATTCCTCTTTCGGTTTGTCTTACTCACCTGGCGGCGAACGGCGCTGTCAGAAATCCCCCCTCCTTACCTCATGTTCTCGAAGCTCAAGATTCTCCGCGTCGCATCCGTGCTCTTACTGCTCGCGCAAGCAGGAGCTTCCACCCTCTTTGCGGCGCCTGCGACCGCCGTTCCGCCCGCACCAGCCGCTCCTGCGATCAAGGCTCCTGCGGAGCCTGCGCTCGACTGGTTTGACGTCACCACGTGGGGCGTCGAGGGCCGCGCGTTTAACGACTTGCCGCGAGCGCGCTGGTTCGATCGGTTTCCCTCTTCCGCCGAGGGCAAAGTCACTTCTCATGTCTGGAATCTCAGCCGTGACAGCGCTGGCATGATGGTCCGCTTCAAAACCGATGCGACGCAGATCTGGGTCGACTACACGCTGCTGAAGGAACAGCTCGCCGGCGCCAACATGACTGCCATCGGCGCGAGCGGTCTCGATCTTTATACTCGGGATGAACGCGGAAAATGGCGTTGGGTCGGCGTCACCCGGCCCGCCGGCAAAGTCGTTCGCCAGGAGATCGTCAAAGGTCTCGCGTCCGGCTTTCGCGAATACGCCGTCTACCTTCCGCTTTATAACGGGGTCGATAAACTCTCCATCGGTGTCCCCACCGGTGCGAAGTTCGAACAGCTCGCTCCGCGCGCCGAAAAACCAATCGTCTTCTATGGCACGTCGATCACGCAGGGCGCCAGCGCGTCACGCCCCGGCATGGTCCACACCGCGATTCTCGGGCGGCGACTCGATCGCCCGGTGATCAATTTCGGGTTCTCCGGTAATGGCCGCATGGATGCGGCGGTCGGCGAATTTCTCGTCACAATCGACGCCGCCGTCTTCGTCATCGACTGCCTGCCCAACATGAATCCCCAACAGGTTCGCGAGAAATGCGTGCCCCTGGTTGCTCAGTTGCGCGCGGCTCACCCCGCCACGCCCATCGTGCTCGTCGAGGATCGGCGTCACACCAACTCGTGGATTCTGCCTGCGCTTCAACAATTTCATTCCGACAATCACGCCGCGCTGCGCGAGTGTTTCGATAAACTCCAGCAACAAGGAGTAACGCGACTGTATTACATTCGCGGTGACGATCTCCTCGGCGACGACGCCGAGGGCACGACCGACGGTTCGCACCCAAGCGATTTAGGTTTCGTTCGCCAGGCCGATATCTTCGAGCCTGTCCTG
>CBRAFL010000066.1:0-18661 GCA_967755055.1 uncultured bacterium | reverse complement strand
GACGAAGCACGGCGAGTCGGCGCGGCGAGGAGTTGAGTTCTTCGCGGACGGCGTGCTCGAGGACGGCGATGTCGGTGAGACTGTCGAATTTCGTCACGCCCGCGCCGATCACGAAGCGACGTAACGCGCTCGCGGGAATCCCGCGACGACGGAGACCGGAGATCGTAGGCATGCGTGGGTCGTCCCAACCGGTGACCGCATTCTCGGCCACGAGTTGGAGGAGCTTGCGTTTGCTCACGAGCGTGTAGCCGAGGTTGAGCTTCGCGAATTCGTACTGGTGCGGCAGTGCGCGCGGAAGATCGAGATTCTCGAGAATCCAATCGTAGAGCGCGCGATGATCGACGAACTCGAGTGTACAAATGCTGTGAGTGACACCTTCGATGTAGTCGCTCAGGCAGTGGGCGAAATCGTAGAGCGGGTAGATACACCACGCGTCGCCGGTCTGGTGATGAGCGGTGTGGCGAATGCGATAGAGGAGTGGATCGCGCAGCCAGATATTGGGCGACGCCATATCGATTTTCGCGCGAAGACTGCGGGCGCCGTTGGGAAACTCGCCGGCTTTCATCCGCTTAAAAAGATCGAGATTTTCTTCGACCGTGCGGTCGCGAAACGGGCTGTTGCGGCCAGGCTTGTCGGGGGAACCTCGATACGCGTCTGTCTCTTCGGGACTCAGATCGCAGACGTAGGCTTTGCCCTTCTCGATAAGTGCGACGGCGTACAAATAGAGCTGTTCGAAATAGTCGCTGGCGAAGAACGCGGTGGCTGACGTCAGTCCGGCGCCCGGCGAAGCGGCGGCGATATAGTAGTCGGGTTTGCTGTTGACGAGTTGGGCTGCGGGAGCGGCGCCAATCGGCTTGAAGCCGAGGCAGTGGTCGGCCCAGTCCGCGATAAGCCAGCGAACATCGGCGGTGATGGAATCGACGTACTCGACTTCCTCTTTGGCGGGATTGGTGTCGTCCATCCGCAGGTTGCAACGGCCGTTGTTTTCGCGAGCGATGCCGAAATTCAGGCAGATGGATTTGGCGTGGCCGATGTGCAGGTAGCCATTGGGCTCGGGTGGAAAACGAGTGACGATCTTCGCGTACCGTTGCTCCGCGACATGGCTGGCGACGATCTCGCGAATGAAATCGTTCGGTGCGGGCGCGGTGGCAGAGGCATTGGGCTCAGCGGTCATAAAGGGAGAAATTGCGTGACCATTTCGCGTGAGGCAACGACGGTTTTATTGAACGAAGCGACGCACTGGGACGGAGCGGACGTTCGCGGCCGTATGCAATCGGGGCGTAAAGCCCCTCCCACAGCTTCGAGCCGATTCCACTGACTCTAGGCGCGCTTCTTTTTCTTAAACGGAGGCGCCGAAGCGGTGGGGAGCGATCCGTCCGCGGCCATCTCTTTCAAAAGGCTGGTGAGGTATGGAATCAGCTGTTTTTTCCGGCTGACCACGCCGGGCAAATCGAAAATTTCGTCCTGCTCTACGTGAGTGTACGAGATGCGGTCGATGAAGCCGGCATCGCCTTTGACGAGAAGAAGCGAGTTTTGCGTATTGATGTCGGTGACGAGCAACGCGGCGAAGGCGAGGCGCTCTTCATCGCGCAGATCTTGCAGCGCACTGGCGATCGGCTTGGCTTGTTGCCAGAAATTGCCGAAACCGAGTTCCTCGACTTGGGAGACGGCGAATCGGATGCCTTCTTCCTCGTAGATTTTGTAATCGGAGCGGACGATTTTCTCGGGCGGATTCGCGAGGATGACGGAGCCGGAGTTGAAAATTTCGTCGGCGAGTTGTTTCGAGCGCACGCCCGCGATCTCAGACAACCACGCGAGGATGATCGCGTCTTTCCGGGTCGTGGTGGGGCCGTTGAGATGGAGCGTGTCGGAGATGAGGCCGGACATCATGATGCCGGCAATGTCGGGTGTCGGTTGGAGCCCTTCGCGGCGGAAGAGATCGGCGACGATCGTGCAGGTCGAGCCGACGGGTTCGTTGAGAAAAAGGATCGGCTGCTGCGTATTGATGGCGCCGAGACGGTGGTGGTCGATGATCTCGGTAATCGTGACTTCGTCAGCGCCGGGGACGGCTTGAGACATCTCGTTGTGATCGACGAGCACGAGTTTCGTCTGAGTCGAGCGGAGGAGATCGGTCTTGGTGAGAATGCCCTCGAGCTTGCCGTGATCGTCGGTGACGAGCAGGGCGTGCGGAGACGTTGCGGAGAATTTTTTTCTGACTTCAGAAATGCGCAGGTCGGCGTCGACCGTGGAGAACTCGCGCTCGATGATGCGTTCGAGCACGGAAGCCGTGCGAACGATCCAAGATGTCGTGGCCGAGTCGTACGGGCTGACGATGATGCTCGTGCCTTTGGCTTTCGCGAGGGCGAGAATCTCGGGATCGATTCCGAGATTGCTGGTGATGACGATGGCGCGGACGCCGATTTCGATGGAGCGCCGTTGAATATCGGTTCGATCGCCGACGATGATGATGGATTGCTCAGCGGGGATGTTTTCGCGAATCGAGACGCTCCAGAATGATGTGATGTCCATCGTCCCCAGACGGACGTAGAGCTCTTGGATGCTGTGCTCATCGACGAGGTGAAATGCACGGCCCTCGAGGGTTCGCGTAATATTGGCGAGAGAGGTGCGCACCAGGCGGAGCAAACGGGGTTCGCTGAGGCGCGGAATAAATACGCCGCCGAGCGTGGACAGCGAAACGGTGCCGACGATTTTTTGTCCGGCGGTGACGGGCAGAACGCGAATATCGTGGCGATCGAAGATGCCGAGAGCTTCGGCGCAGGTGGCGCATTCATCCAATGAGATGACCTTCCGGACCATAAGATCGCGCACACGCGGACTCACATCACTAAGATAAAGCGGAAGAGGCTGACGAAAGCGGGAGAGGATGGTGTCGATGCGGGCGTTTGAATTGCCGCAACGCGCTGCGATGAAACCGCGTTCTCCCCGCGCTTCTTTAAACGAAGCGTAGGCGATCGCCGAACAGATGGAATCAGCGTCAGGGTTTTTGTGGCCGACTACGTAGGTGGTGGACGTGGGCGCTGGTGAAAAGGGCGTCATGCAAATCGCGGACGTTGGTTCGGATGACTCGCTGGTGGAAGCGGTAAATAAAAAATCCCGGCCAGTAAATGGCCGGGACAGTCAACTAAACGAGCTGGGAAGTTCCTCAATCGCGCTCGGCTACGAGGCCGTCGGCGGTTCCCAAGGTCACTCCGGTTGCTGCTGGAACCGCGTAGATTTTTGCAGTGAGGGGAATTGCGTTACGGACGTTGGTCACCTTTTTTCCACTGGTATTGGACGTGAACGCATTCGCGGTCGACGATTGGAAAACGACGTTGCCGCCGAGATATGCGACGAATCCGCCGCTGTCTTTATAGACGCCGCTGTCGATGTCCCAGGTGCCGGTGGCGGATTGAAGTCCGCGCGTGTAGGCGACGGGAGTGGTGGCGGGGTCACCCATGCGAAGGCCACCCACGAATTCCCATGAAAGACCCGCTGCGGCGAACGTGGCGTCGACCTGTTTCTTTCCCGTGCTCGTCGGATCGATGACTCCGGCGGGGTAGGTGCCGTCAAAGTGTTGATCGTTCTTCGCGAAGTAGAACGTGGGATCACTCAGGATGTTATTCTTCGCGAGGATGGCCGGCCACAAGTACACGTTGCTGCCGCCGGTGACCGAGCCCGCGGCGGCGAGTGCGGCGGGGTCGGGGAGACGGTCGTTGTTATCGCCGGCGTAGATCATCGCGGCTTTCACGATTTCCCGCAGGTTGTTCGCATCGACAGCGCGTTGAGCTTTTTCGCGGACGGCGCCGATGGTGGGGATTAAAATCGCGGCCAAAATGCCGATGATCGCGATGACGGTCAGGAGTTCGATCAGAGTGAAACCAGCAGAGATCGAACGAGGATGTGAGTTTTTCATTGAATCAAGGAACGGTCACGATCGTTCATGCAAATAATCTGCACTACAAGCCGAAACAGCTGAAACTCGCCGGGGAGGGGGCTGGACAAAACTTTTTGTCGCCAGCTAGTCTGCCGCGAAATGAAAATTTACCTCGATGGAAAGTTCGTGGACGACGCGGACGCGAAGATCTCCGTGTTCGACCACGGCCTGCTCTATGGCGACGGCGTCTTCGAGGGAATCCGCCTCTATCAAGGCAACGTATTCCGGTTGGATGAACACCTTGAGCGGCTGGAATATTCGGCCAAGGCCATTTTGCTGAAGATCCCGCATACCCGACAGGAGTTGGCGGAGATTACGTGCGAGACATGCCGCCAAAATAATCTCACCGACGCCTATATCCGCTTTGTGATCACGCGCGGCGTGGGTGATCTCGGATTGGCGCCGTGGCTTTGCCCGAAGCCGTCGATCTTTGTGATCGCGAGCAAGATCTCGCTCTATCCGCAAGAACACTACGATAACGGCCTCAGCATCGTCACAGTGCCCACGCGACGGATCAACCCGGCGGCGCTTCCGCCCACAATCAAGTCGCTCAACTATCTGAATAATATTCTCGGCAAAATCGAAGCGCGACAGTTCGGTGCGCTTGAGGCGATCATGTTGAACGATCAAGGGTACGTCGCGGAATGCACCGCGGATAATATTTTCACGGTACACAAAGGTGAGATCTTCACACCGGCGGCTTCACAGGGCGCGTTGAAAGGTGTGACGCGTGGAACGATTTTCGATGTTGCGCAAGAAATCGGCGTGCCGATTCGTGAGACGAACATGACGCGTTACGACGTCTGGTGCGCGGACGAATGTTTCCTCACAGGCACGGGCGCAGAGGTAATTCCCGTGGTAAAACTCGATGGGCGCGAGATTGGTGCGGGAAAACCCGGACCGATTACGCAACAGGTTCTCGCTTCATTTAAGCGTCGCGTGCTGGTTGAAGGAACGCGGATTTGAGCGCCATCACGTCGGATGAGTTAGTGACAGGCTGGCGCCGATTGCGCGGAACGCTGTGCAGGTCCGTCGCGAGTGAAATTGAATTCTCGCAGCACTTGCCAGCGGTGCCGAGCGTGGCATGGTAGATGCAAGCAACAAAGTCTCCTGTCACCAATGGCCAATCCGCTCAAATGCGATCTCTGCTCCAAGCCTGCCACGGTTCATCTCACTCAGATCGTCAATAATAAGGTTCACAAAGTCGATCTGTGCGAGGAATGCGCCCAAGCGAAGGGCGTCACTGACCCGAGTGGTTTTTCGCTGGCGGATCTTTTGCTCAAAGCGTCGCTGAATCCGGAGCCGGCAGGTGTTTCCGGAGTTCGCTGTGAGCAATGCGGATTTACGCCGAATGATTTTAAGAAGCAGGGCCGCTTCGGTTGCCCGGCCTGCTACCAGACGTTTACCGCACTCGTTGAGCCGATGCTCGACAGCATGCACAAAGGCACCGCGCATACCGGCAAAGTCCCGCAAAAGGCGCTTGCCCGGAAATCTCTCCACGACCGACTTTCCAAACTCGAGCTCGACCTCACTGCTGCGATCAAATCGGAGCGCTATGAGGACGCAGCTCGCTGCCGCGATGAAATCAACCAAGTCAAACAAACCAGCGGGCAAAACCCGGCGCGTTAAACCCATGACGATTGCATCGCTCATCGACACGCCTTCGGAGCTGACGGATGCCGCGAGCAATAAAACGGCTGTGGTGCTGATGACGCGCATTCGTCTCGCGCGGAATCTCGCGGGCAATCCGTTTCCAGGTTGGGCCAAGCCGGCGCAACGCGGAGAGATCTTGGAGATTTGTCGGGAAGCGTTGTCGGCGACTTTGCCGATGAAACGCAGTTTGAGTATTATGGTGGACGAACTCACTGATCTCGAAAAACAGATCTTGGTGGAGCGTCATTTGATCAGTCGCGAACTCAGTGGTGCGAAAGCGGGATCGGGCGTGGTGATCAGCCGTGACCAAACTTTTTCGGTGATGATCAACGAAGAAGATCATCTGCGGATTCAGGTGTTGCGCGCCGGGTTTCAGCTGAAGAAGGCGTGGAATACGATCAACGAACTGGATACGGCCATCGAAGACCGGATCGATTACGCATTCTCTCCGTCGCTCGGTTATTTGACCGCCTGCCCGACGAATCTTGGTACTGGAATGCGGGCGTCCGCGATGATGCACCTTCCCGCGCTGGTGATCGGAAACCAGATGGAGAAAGTGGTTCGCGCCGTGAATCAGCTCGGTATGGTGGTACGCGGTTTGTTCGGCGAAGGCTCGGATGCGAGCGGAAGTATTTTCCAGATCTCGAATCAAACGACGTTGGGCGAGTCCGAGGATGAAATCATCAAGCGCCTTGGCAGCGTACTCACGTCGATCATCGACCACGAACTCAACGCTCGTCAGAAGTTGATCGAGGCGGATTCGGGCAAGCTATTCGACAAGATCGGTCGCGCTTACGGTATCTTGAGAAATAGTCATCTGCTGAGCTCCGGCGAAGCGATGAATCTGTTGTCGCTCTTGCGGCTCGGCATCGATCTTCGCGTGTTTCCAGAGGTGAATCGGTCCGTCATCGACCGATTATTCATCGAAGCGCAACCCGGCCATTTGCAGCACGCACAGAAAGGCGAGTTCGAGCCTGGCCAGCGCGACTTGCTCCGCGCCGGACGGCTCCGGGCGGAATTTGCCAATTTCCCTCAACCGAATTTTACTTTTACGTCGGACGGGTCGAATTAACATTTCTAAACACATGTCTCAAGAACCCATGAATAATTTCACGCCACGCGCCCAGCAAGTGCTGGCGCTGGCTCGCAAGGAGGCGGATCGGTTCCACCACAATTATGTGGGCACCGAACACATCCTTCTTGGCCTGATCAAGCTCGGGCAAGGCGTGGCTGTCAGTGTATTGCAGAAAATGGGCTTGGATCTCGAGACCGTCCGCTCCGCTGTTGAGAAACAGGTGGGCACGGGTCAGGAAACCAAAACGCAGGGCAGCATTCCTTACACGCCCCGTGTGAAGAAGGTCCTCGCGCTCGCTGGCAAGGAAGCCAAGACGCTCAACCATTCTTACGTTGGCACTGAGCACATTTTGCTCGGCTTGCTCCGCGAAGGTGAAGGCGTGGCTGCTCGTGTACTCAAGTCGCTCGACATCGACATCGAACGCACGCGCAACGAAATCCTCCGCGAACTCGATCCACAGTTTTCAAGCAGTCAGAGCGGTGAATCACCCGGCGAGGAAGCTTCAGCCGGTACGCCGCAGCGCGCTGGCGCACAGTCTGAGGACAAGAAGGAAGTAAAGACTCCCGCGCTGAAAGCATTCGGCCGCGACCTGACTGAACTCGCTCGGAAGGGTGAGATGGATCCGGTCATCGGCCGCAAAAACGAAATCCGTCGCGTTGTCCAAATTCTCTGCCGTCGCACCAAGAATAATCCGGTTCTCATCGGTGAAGCGGGCGTTGGCAAAACGGCCATCGTCGAAGGTCTCGCCCAGGAAATCGCCAGCGGCTCCGTCCCGGAGATCTTGCTGGAGAAGAAGGTCATCACCCTCGATCTGGCGCTGATGGTCGCGGGCACGAAATACCGCGGTCAATTCGAAGAGCGCATCAAAGCGGTGATGGACGAAATCAAGCGCGCGAAGAACATTATCCTCTTCATCGACGAACTTCATACGATCGTCGGTGCGGGTGCGGCTGAAGGCGCGATGGATGCGTCGAATATTTTCAAGCCGGCGCTCTCGCGCGGTGAACTGCAGTGCGTCGGTGCGACCACGTTGAACGAGTACCGCAAGTACATCGAAAAGGATTCCGCCCTCGATCGCCGTTTCCAATCCGTGAAGGTTGAAGCGCCGTCCGTCGACGACACGATCCTGATCCTCAAGGGTATTCGCTCGAAGTACGAAGATCACCACAAGGCGATCTTCACGGACAAATCGCTCGAAGCTTCCGCTAAGCTTTCCGATCGCTACATCACCGGACGTTTCCTGCCCGACAAGGCGATCGACGTTATGGATGAAGCCGGTTCGCGTGCGCGGATCGGAGCTCTCACGCGCCCGCCATCCGTCGAGAACCTCACGAAGGAAATCGAAGAAGTGTGCGCGCTGAAGGAAAAGGCCATCAGCGAACAGCATTTCGAAGAAGCGGCGCGTTTCCGCGATCAGGAGAAGCAACTCCGCGTGAAGCAGGATCAGTTTACCGAAGAGTGGAAGAAGGCGCGCGAAGAGAAACGCGTTAACATCGACGAAGAACTCATCATGCAGGTCGTCGCCGATTGGACGGGTATTCCGCTCAATCGCATGGAAAAGAAGGAGAGCGAGAAGTTGCTCGCGATGGAAGGGGAGCTGCAAAAGGCCGTCATCGGTCAGGAAATCGCAGCCGTATCCGTCGCACGCGCACTCCGTCGTTCCCGCGCGGATCTCAAGGATCCTCGTCGCCCGATCGGCTCGTTCATGTTCGTCGGTCCGACGGGCGTCGGCAAGACGATGCTCGCCAAGCAACTCGCGGCGCAGATGTTCGGCAACCAGGACGCGATCATCCAAATCGACATGTCCGAGTACATGGAGAAGTTCGCTGTCTCGCGGTTGGTGGGTTCGCCTCCCGGCTACGTTGGCTACGATGAGGGCGGTCAACTCACCGAAGCGGTGCGTCGTCGTCCTTACGCGGTGATTCTCTTCGACGAAGTGGAAAAGGCGCATCCGGATGTCATCCAGATTCTCCTCCAGATTCTGGAGGACGGACGATTGACGGACTCGTTGGGCCGCACGGTGGATTTCCGCAACACGATCATCATCATGACGAGCAATGTCGGTGCGCAGCTCTTGCAGCGGCAGACGTCGATGGGCTTTGCCGCAGCTGCGGCAAGTTTCAACGATGCTGAAAAGATGCGCGAGAAGGTGCTCGAAGAAGCGAAGCGTATCTTCAAGCCGGAGTTCTTGAATCGTATCTCGGACATCATCTTTTTCCGGCCGCTGGATAAGAAGGATCTGGTGAAGATCGTGGAGCTCGAGCTCACGAATTTCGCGAAGCGTCTCGCCGAGCGGAAAATTACGCTCGAATTCACTCCGGAATCCAAGGAGCTGCTCATTGAAAAAGGCTACGATGAAAAATACGGCGCGCGTCCGCTGCGTCGTGCGATCGAGCACTACTTGGAAGATCCGCTTGCCGAGGCATTGCTGCGCGGCGAAGTGAAAGACGGCGAGCCGTGCATCGTCGATCGTCTCGGCGACAAATTGGTATTTCGTCAAAAGGCGCCCGCCGCAGATAGCGGCGTCGCACCCTAAACAAAGAACGACTAACCGTCGTCCAACGGAACCCCGCCCCCCGAGAACAAAGGGAGCGGGGTTTCCCATTTTTGCGTGGTGAGTGAGTGCGTGAGTGAACGAGGCCACGGAATTCCACTCGCTCACGCTCGCAGCCACGTTAAGAACTATCCCGCCGTCGCGCACACGAGGTTCATTCCCGGCTTTGCGGTCGCGTACGCAGGTTTAAATCACACGGATGCCGCTCCAAGTTTCACGCGTAGGACTACTTCTTCTCGCGTCCGGCGTTGTCGGCCTAAAGCGCTCTTTCCACGCGATTGTGCTGTGGGCAGTTTCTTCTGTGCCGTGTGTGGCGCTCCACGCGCAGTCGTCCATTCCGGACGCTGAAGCTCTCGCGCCGCCAACTCTGGCGCGGTTGAGTTTGATTCAGCAAGCGGCTCAACACGATGGCTGGCGGTCGCAGAGTGTGGAACTCCAATCCGCGGCGCGCCGCGCATTGACGCGCGATAAACTTTCCGCGGCGGCCGCGTGGTTTCATGTTTATCAGTGGTCAGTATTACTGAGTCGGACCGATAAAGAATTTATTCCTCCCGTTTGGATCGACCCGGCGAAGCGCACGAACGCGGCGCCCGAACCACACGCATCGCGACCTCTGATACAGCCGGCGCCACTTGCGGATTACATGACGCTTGAATGCCAGGCCTGGGTGCTCCGCCACTCGGAATTCTCGGAGGAATTTTTCTCGGTACTTCAGCCGGTGGATTATTTCCCGAGGGTGCTGAAAATTCTCAGCGATCTTCATCATCACGACGCCGTCCAATTCGAGGCGTATGCGAGTCTCGCGCTCGCCATCGCGGTGGTCTACGACGTGCCACCGCCTCCCTACTGGCCTCATGCCCAAATTCCGCCGGCGGTATTGGCGCACCAATGGCCGGATTCGCTGGCGACGTTTGACTGGTTCGCGAGACAGGATCGCGCGGGGCGAACGTTTCACCCACTCGGCCGGTTGCACGCTGACGAATTGAAATTCGTCGTCGATATTGCCGCTCCTTTCACCGAGCTGGAATGGGCGCAGAAAGCAGTGAATCTACCGCTCGCTGAACTCGAACGGGCGTACGGAATGATCCACTATCAGGAGGATCGCACAGTCCGCGAGAAGATGATCTGGGCAGGGAAAGACTATGTCTTGAGCACGATTCTCGCGACGGGCGGGATTTGCGTGGATCAAGCTTACTTTGCCTACGAAGTGGGGAAGGCGCGCGGTGTGCCCACGCTTTTCTTCCATGGGGTGGGTGAGGATGGCCGACACGCCTGGTTTGGTTTTCTCGGTACCAATCAAGAATGGCATCTCAACGCCGGGCGTTACGCGCAACAGCGGTTCGTGACGGGATTCGTTCGTGATCCACAGACGTGGCGTGAGATTTCAGATCACGAATTGAAATTTTTATCCGAGCGCACGCGAGCGTCCCGATCCTTTCGACAGTCGCATGTGTTGACGGAATTTGCCGGTGATTTTCTAGAGGGAGGCGACGCGGTTGCTGCGGCCCGCTCGGCTCGAAAAGCGGTTAACTTCGAGCGACGCAATCCCAACGCATGGGAAATTCTGATCGAAGCGGAGAGAGCGCTGAAGCCTGAGCCGAAGCAAATTGAAGGGACGCTGAGGGAAGCGACCATCGCGTTTTCTCGCGATCCGGATTTGGAGGCGTATTATTCCAAACGGGTGAGCGACAGCCTGCGGGCGCGCGGTGAAACGAGTGCGGCGGATTTCGAACAGCGGCGAATCGCAAAAAAATATCAGCTCGATCGGGCGGACTTGAGCCTACGTCAGGCACGGGAAGCCATGTGGCGCACGACCGACGGCGAGGCAGGATTGCAGTTGATTCGAAACTACAACGCGACGGTGGATCGGCTCGGGCCGGGCGCGGGCATCGCGTTCTTTGACGAGATCGTTCTGCCGGTCCTTGAGTTTCTCGCGCAGCGTAAGAAAATTGAGGAAGCTGAGCGTGCCGTTGAACGCGCTCGGAGGACGTTGCATGTCGTGCCCAAGAGTCAGCTCGCGCAGGAATTCGCGGCGGTCTCGGAGAAGCTGAAGACGCTACGTTAAAAATCGCGCTATCGCAGTGGCCGATCCGCTACGCTCAAGAACGCGGATAGCGCAGGATCTGGAGGCGGAGACTTTCGCCAGCCGATGACCAGCCGGCTCTCCGGTGTGGGACCTTGCAGTGGATGAAAGACGACTTCTGGTGGAAGGTGCTGCGCTTCCGACGGCGTGATAAAGGTGGCGCCTAGTCCCGCGCGCACGAGACCGACAGCGTTGGCGCGCGGCCAAACTTCTTCAGCGATACGTGGGGTGATGCCGGCACGGCTGAACGCGGCGAGAATCCGATCGTAGAAACCCGGATTGTGCATCCGCGGAAAAACTACGAAGGGCGTGGCGGCGAGATCGCGGAGGCGTAATTTCGGTCGGCCGACGAGTGGGTGGGTTGATGGTAACAGAATGCCGTTTCGTTCCTTCAGCAGAAGACGCATATGCAATCCGGGCGTGGGCGCATCCGGATGAAAGAAGCCGCAGGCGAGCGTGCCGGAGTCGAGAGCGGCGAGTTGGGCGGACGAAGGCGATTCGTTGAGTTCGACGCGCACACCCGGAAATTGACGGTTAAATTCACGAAGGATGCCGGGAAGTACGGTTGCCATCGCGAGTCCGGTGAAAGCGATTCGGATATGGCCAAACTGCCCGGTGGAAAGCGCCTTCAACTCGATTGGTACAGAAGCGAGTCCGCGTAAGAGGGGCTCGATGCGTTCGAGGAGCAGACGGCCTGCGGGCGTCACCTCGACGCCGCGGCGCGTGCGGTTAAGGAGGTTGGAGCCGAGTGACGTTTCCAACTGCGCGACAGCGCGACTGAGTGCGGGCTGGGCGACGGCGAGCGTTTCGGCGGCTTTGCGGAAATGAAGCTGCCGTGCAACTTCGCGGAAGTACACGAGGTGACGAAGTTCGAATGGGAACTGATACTCACGCGGCATCACAGACACCCAAATAAGTATTTCCCGGCATGGCAACCCTCTGGTAATCTCACGCCTTTCCCCATGGCCAAATCTCTTTTCCAAAAAGTTTGGGACGCTCATACGGTCCGCCAGCTGCCCAGCGGTCAGACCCAATTGCTGATCGGCACGCACCTCATTCACGAGGTAACCAGCCCGCAGGCATTCGGCATGTTACGCGATCTCGGACTCAAGGTGGCCATGCCGCAGCGCACGTTCGCCACGGTCGACCACATCATCCCCACGGATCAATTGGTGGAGCCGTATCGCGATCCGTTGGCGCAAGCCATGATGGATGAGCTGCGCAAGAGCTGCGCCGAATTCGGCATCACGTTTTTCGATCGCGCCACCGGCAAGCAGGGTATCGTTCACATCGTCGGGCCGGAGCAGGGTATCACCCAACCCGGTACGACCATCGCTTGTGGCGATTCCCACACCAGCACGCACGGAGCATTCGGCGCGATCGCGTTTGGCATCGGCACGAGTCAGGTGCGCGACGTGCTCGCGACCCAGACGATGGCGCTGGGCGCTTTAAAAGTTCGGCGCATCAACGTCACCGGCAAGCTCCACCCCGGCTGTTATGCGAAGGACGTGGTTCTCCATATCATCCGTACGTTGGGTGTGAATGGCGGCACGGGCTTCGCGTATGAATACGGTGGCGAGGTGTTCGATCGCTTCACGATGGAGGAGCGGATGACGGTATGTAACATGTCGATCGAGGGCGGCGCTCGCGTCGGCTACGTTAATCCTGACGAGACCACGTTTAAATATTTGGAAGGTCGTCCATACTCGCCGAAAGGCGCGGCGTGGACGGAGGCCGTTGCACGTTGGAAAGCCACCGCGAGCGATCCGGGTTGTCACTACGACGATGTTGTCACGATCGACGCCGGCGATATCGCGCCGACTGTGACGTGGGGCATCAATCCAGGGCAGGGCATTTCGATCAACGAGACGATTCCTGATCCGGCGAAGACAACGTCAGTCGACGAAAAGGCCGGCATCATCGAAGCGCTGGCTTATATGAAGCTGCAGCCCGGTGCGCCAATCAAGGGCACCAAGATCGACGTCGCGTTTCTCGGTTCGTGCACGAACGGACGGTTGAGCGATTTCCAGGAGGTCGCGAAATTCTTGAAGGGTCGCCGCGTGGCGCCCGGCGTGAAGGCGATCGCCGTCCCTGGTTCCCAGGGCGTCGGCGTGCTGTGTGAGTCGCTTGGCCTCGATAAGATTTTCCGTGACGCCGGTTTCGAATGGCGCGCGGCAGGTTGCTCGATGTGTCTCGCGATGAATCCCGACAAACTCATCGGCGATCAGCTCTGCGCGAGTTCGTCGAACCGCAACTTCAAGGGCCGCCAGGGAAGTCCGACGGGTCGCACGATTTTGATGAGCCCGCTGATGGTCGCCGCTGCGGCGGTCACTGGCAGTGTGGCGGATGCGCGCGAAGTCTTCGGCGTCAGTTCTTCGAACTGAACCGAAGACAGTTGAAGCGAGAAGTTAAAGATTAAGAAAAACATCTCTCCGCGCTTCGACTTAAGACTTAATCCTTAAACTTTCAAAAACATGGCTCTCGAAAAAATCACTCAGGTTTCTGGTCGCGGCGTTTACGTTCCCGGTAACGACATTGATACCGATCGCATCATCCCGGCGCGTTTCATGAAGTGCGTCACGTTCGACGGACTGGGCGAATTCCTCTTCTACGACGTACGCAAGAATGCCGACGGCACCGACAAAGCGCATCCGTTGAACGAGCCACGTTTCAAAGGTGCGACGATTCTGCTTTCTGGTTCGAACTTCGGCTGCGGCTCGTCACGCGAGCACGCGCCGCAGGCGATTCAGAAATACGGCTTCCGCGCAGTGATCGCGGAGAGCTACGCGGAAATCTTTTTTGGCAACAGTACGGGTCTTGGGATTCCTTGCGCGTCGGCGAGCCGTGAGGACATCGCGAAGATCGCGGCTGCGATCGAAAAGGATCCGCAGACGAACGTTGTGATCGACGTGGCGAAACAGGAAATCCGTTTTGCCGGCCAGACGGTGAAGGCGAGCTTCCGTGAATCCGCGCGTGATGCGTTGATCAATGGTCGCTGGGATCCGATTGGCGAGTTGATCGAGGGCTTGCCGGCCGCGAAGGAAAAGGCCGTCAAGTTGTCGTATCTGGCGACGGCCTGAGCGGGCGCCGGTTGGATTAATTCAGTCCCTGCGCTCACGCGCAGAGCTACAGGTTGTGGCCCGCTCCGGAAGGAGCGGGATGAGTATGCCGAGCGCGGTTATGATTTCCGAGCCGGCACCATGATTCGCAGGCTGGCCGGACGTATCGTGAATTCAATGACGGCACCGGCCGCTTCATGGATTTCGCCGTCGGTATGGAGCGGCCCCGGACCGGAGCGTTCGAGGATTAGATGGTCAGCGCGGCGGATGATGACACCTGACTGCCGATCGAGCGTGCCACTGAAGAGGCGGCACACGAGCGGGGCGGCATGTAGGAAGGTGACCGGCGGGATTGCGCTGAGGTTCAGCAGGCCGTCGTCGACGCGGGCGCCCGGAGAAATGATTGCGTTGTTGCCGTATTGATCGGCGTTCGTAACGGCGAGGGTGAACGCGTGCAGCTCTTCGCGGCCACCGGGATGAGTGATGGTGTAACGCTGCGGTTGCCAGCGACGGAACGCGCGCACGCTGGTGGACAGATAGCGGAGAAAACCGCGACGTTGGAGCTGGTTGAATTTTTGCGCGATGTCGGCTTCGAAGCCCACGCCGGCTGCGGTGAAAAAAGGATGATCATTCGCCATTCCCGTATCGATTAATTGCGGACGGCCGTGATCGAGAATATGCAATGCATGAGCGGTCGAGCCGTGAATTCCGAGGTGACGCCCCAGTCCGTCGCCAGAGCCGCAAGGAATAAGTCCGAGTGTCGCGGGTGTATCCACGAGCGCGGAAGCGACTTCGTTCATCGTGCCGTCGCCGCCGACGGCGACAATCAAGCTGCAGCCGTCGTCGAGCGCGGCGCGGGCGAGATCGTGGGCATGACGCGCGCGTTCCGTGAGGACGACGTCAGCGCCACGTTGTGCGGCGAACGAGTTTACGGCATTGATCGCGCGCGCAGCGCGGCCAGAGCGGAGATTGACGATGAAGCGCGTTTTCAAACGCAGCGCAGGACGGCGTAGGTGCGCTTGCCTTTGCGAAGAAGGAGATACTGGCCGAAAAGCAGTTCGTTCGTCGTGATCGTGCGAGTGATTTCACTGACACGGATGTTGTTCACGTAGATGCCGCCGCCTTCGATTTCTTTGCGAGCCTGCCCACGCGAAGGTAAAAGAGCGGCGTGGACGAGGAGATCGATCAGCGAAGTGCCGGCTCCATCGAGTTTGGATTTTTCGAAATCCTTCGTGGGGATTTCGCCAACGACATCCTGAAAAACGGATTCGCTAATTCCATCGAGCCCGCCGCCGAACATGATTTCGCTCGCGCGAACCGCATCGTCGCAGGCGGATTTCCCGTGGACGAGCGTGGTGACTTCGCGCGCGAGCGCCTTATGCGCTTCGCGCGCTCCGGGATTTGCTGCGTGTTTTGCCTCAAGGACTTCGATCTCGGCGCGAGGCAGAAGAGTAAATTTCCTCAGGTAGTCCGAGACCATCAGGTCCTCGGTGTTCACGAAAAACTGGTAGAACCGGTAGGGGCTCGTCTTCTCGGCATCGAGCCAAACGGCGCCGCCTTCGGTTTTGCCGAACTTCGAGCCGTCGCTTTTTGTGATGAGCGGAAACGTCCAGCCCCAAGCAGGCACAGAGAGTTTTTTGCGGATCAGATCAGTGCCGGCGGTGATGTTACCCCATTGATCGCTGCCGCCAATCTGGAGTTCGCAATTGTACGTCTTGCGCAGGTGATAAAAATCATGCGCCTGGAGGAGCTGGTAACTGAACTCGGTGTAACTGATCCCCTGGTCGCCCTCCATGCGGGACTTCACGGAATCTTTCGCGAGCATGACGTTAATCGAAAAATATTTTCCTACGTCGCGAAGGAAATCCAGGTAGCTGAGGGCGCTGGTCCAGCTCGCGTTGTCAACGACGCGGGCAGGGTTCACCGGCGTATCAAAATCAAGGAGACGTGCGAGCTGGGCTTTGATGCAGGCGAGGTTGTGGTCGAGCTGTTCTCGGGAGAGGAGATTGCGTTCCGCGGACTTTCCGGAGGGATCGCCGATCATACCGGTCGCTCCGCCCGCGAGCGGGAGCACATGGTGACCGGCGAGTTGGAAACGGCGCAACGTGAGTTGACCCATCAGGTGGCCAACATGGAGGGAGTCGCCGGTCGGATCGAAGCCGCAATAGAGCGTGACCGGCCCTTGGGCGAGGCGCTCATTGAGCGCGGCTAGGTCGGTGCAGTCGGCGTGGAGGCCGCGCCATTGCAGGTCTTCGAGAATCGTCATGGTCGCGTAAGAGTTAACGGGGCGGGGGAGTGACGGCGCAAAACAAAATTTGGCGAACGCCGCGAGGGTCGCGGCGCAATCTGGTGTAGCGGCAGGCGTCCCTGCCTGCGGAGATTGGGGATCGGAGATTGGAGATCGGGGTTCGGAGATCGGAACGGACGACACGGAGGTCGTCCCTCCGTTTGCTGAGCTTCGAATTCCGAGCTTCGATCTTCGAACGACAGCAGGCACGGAGGCCTGCCGCTACCACCAGCAACGAAAACGCTGGGTAATTGATTATTATCGCTGGACGCAACTTGTGATCCAGCCCCATCGTCCTGCCGGTTTCCCACCCCATGCTTACCCCTGCTGTTCCCGTTGGAGACATCCTGCGCGGACGACCCACGCGAGCGCGCTATTGGGTCGTCGTTTTTGCGATTACCCTCGCGGTGATTCAATACGTCGATCGTGTGTGCATTTCCCAGGCGGCGCCGGCGATTTCAGCCGGGTTGAATTTGAGCAAGGAGCAAATGGGTTGGGTCTTCAGCGCGTTCACGCTCGCGTATGCGCTGTTTGAAATTCCCACCGGCTACTGGGGCGATCGACATGGTCCGCGGCGCGTGCTGCTGCGCGTCGTGCTGTGGTGGTCTTTTTTCACCGCAGCGACCGGCTGGGTGTGGAACTGGGGTTCCCTGGTGGTCGCGCGGTTTTTATTTGGTGCAGGCGAAGCGGGCTGTTTCCCAAATCTGACCAAGGCGTTCGAGAGCTGGCTGCCGAAACACGAGCGTATCCGTGCGCAAGGGATCATGTGGATGAGCGCGCGTTGGGGTGGGGCGGTGACGCCTTATCTCGTTTTTCTCGTGCTCGGTCTGGTGAACTGGCGCGTGGCTTTTCTTTTATTTGGTTTGCTCGGTGTTGGTTGGGCCGTCGCGTTTTCGCGCTGGTTTCGCGACAACCCGCGCGAGCATTCGGACGTCAACGCCGCGGAAGCGGCGTTGCTACCGGAGCGGTCGAATCAGAGCAGTTCCCATTTCGCTGTGCCGTGGAGTAAGCTGATGCGATCGCGTTCCGTGTGGCTGCTGTGCGGTCAATATTTCGCGTGCAGCTATGCATGGTATTTTTTCATCACCTGGTTTCCGACGTATTTGCTCGAGGTGCATAAGTTCAATGTGAAGAGCAGTGCACTGCTCGCGGGACTGCCCCTGTTATTAGGCGGATTCGGTTCGATGCTGGCGGGTGCGCTCGTGCCGCGGATTCAAAAAATGTTTGGTCACCCGGGTCTGGTTCGCCGTTTGTTTGGCGTGGTGGGTTTTGGCAGCGCGGCGTTATGCCTGCTCGCTGCAACTTACCTGCACGAACCGCTCCTCGCGGTGTCCGCCATAGCCATGGCGAGTTTTGGCAACGACCTCACGCTACCCGGCGCGTGGACCAGTTGTATGGACATCGGTGGACGCTATGTCGGGACGCTCGCCGGAATGATGAACATGGTGGGCAATATCGGCGGATTTCTCTCTCCGATTGCCCTCGGTTACATCGTCGGCCGAACGGGAAATTGGAATCTCACGTTCTACGTCACCGCCGGAGTCTACGTTGTTGGCGCACTCTGCTGGTGGTTGATGGATCCCGTCACGCCGCTCGAAGAACAGGTGAAGGATTGAACCGAAGCGAGCAACGCCGCCTTGCCTTCCGCTAATAGCTGGAGGCGCTGGGATAGAAAGGACGCTTCTTTCCAGAAAAACGGTTTGCGCGGCACGGCGGCTCGCGTTCTACCTCTTGTCTGCATCGCGGGTTGCCATGCAGCGTGCCGCTTCAACGATCCACTGTTCAATTCATCACAATGCCTCTCGCCATCGGTTCCAAAGCCCCTGACTTCACGCTCAAAAGCAAGACCGCTGCTGGGCTCCAAGACGTCAAACTCAGTGACAACTTCGGCAAGCATCAGACCGTGTTGCTGTTCTTCCCTCTCGCGTTCACGAGCGTCTGCACCCAGGAGATGTGCGATACGACCGCGGGCTTGGGCGCGTACGAGAAGTTGGGCGCGAAGGTGATTGCGATCAG
>CBRAFL010000065.1:0-18687 GCA_967755055.1 uncultured bacterium | reverse complement strand
GTTTTGAAAGACACACGCTAGCGCGCTTGCTGCGCACATCGTCTCGAGCGTAGCGCGGAGCGCGCGCCATCAGGGAGTGGGATGAATCTTTTCCGCTCCTGGAGCGTCGAGCTCGCATGCGCCGGTGATACAAATCCCGTGGTTTCGTTTGAATGCAAACGCATGGATGTGCATCACCGAGTGACCTGTGAGCGTTCTCACTCTCGAATCTCCCGCCAAAATAAACCTCTTCCTCGCCATCACAGGACGCCGCGCGGATGGGTTTCACGACCTCGTTTCGGTTGTGGCTCCATTGGCTTGGGGTGACACGCTTACCGTCGAACCGGCGAGCGAGTTCTCTTTGGTGTGCGACGATCCGGCGGTACCGCTGGATGGCACGAATCTCGTGCTCAAGGCTGCCCAAGCTTTTCGAACCGCGACCGGTTTTTCAGGCGGCGCAAGGTTCTCGTTGGTGAAACGCATTCCGATCGGTGCCGGACTGGGCGGTGGGAGCAGCAATGCGGCGACCGCGCTGCGTGCGCTCAATCAGCTTGCTGGTGGCGTTTTGACGGATACGGCGCTGGCCACGCTCGCCGCCGATGTTGGTTCGGATTGCCCGCTGTTTTTACGAAGTGGACCCGTGATTATGCGGGGACGCGGTGACCAGATCGAGCCGTTGGCGGAAGCAGCGGCGCGGCGGATTTCGGGAAGGAGTATCGTGCTTTTTAAACCGGCGTTCGGGATTTCGACCCCATGGGCGTATTCGCGGATGGTTGCGGACGCGCCGGCGAGTTACCTGCCGCCGGCGGAAACCGAGAACCGGCTGGCGGTATGGCTGAAAGGCGGCGGGCCGGTTGAGGAACTTCTTTTCAACAACATGGAAGTGTCGGTGTTTGCGAAATTCCCCGCATTGCCGGCGTTGCTCGACCGATTGAGCAAAGAATTCGGACCGGCCCCACGCATGAGTGGGAGCGGCAGCGCCTGCTTCGCACTGTTAGACGATGACTCTCAAATCAGGGCCGTCACGGCCACCATCCGCAACTCATGGGGGGAATCAGCCTTTGTGCTTCAAACCCGTTTACTATAAATCCGCATTGACCCGTTGCTCGCGAGGCGCGTTATCGTCCCGCGCGGCCAGCAATTAACCCCGGGCTGATCGCACAAGCTACGTTCATGGATCCACGCGCTAAAAACGAAATCACCGTTCAAGGCATTGCCGCTTCGCAGGGCATCGCCTATGGGCAGGTATTTGTTTATATCCAAAGCAATGTGGAAGTGCCGAGCTATCAGGTGGAGCCGGAAAAACGCATCGAGGAGGTGGCTCGTTTCGAAAAGGCACTGTTAGTGACCCGCCAACAGATCGCGAAGATCCAGGATGAGGTGGAAAAAAATCTCGGGAAGGAAGAGGCGCTGATTTTCGATGCGCATCTGCTTGTCCTCGAGGATCAGGCGTTGATCGGTGAAACCATCCGCGAGTTCGAAACGACGGCGCGCAACATTGAGACCTGCTTCAATAAAGTCTCCTCGCGTTACATTCAGGCGTTCTCGGAAATCGACGACGAGTACCTCCGCGAACGCGCCGGAGATATTCGAGACGTTGCCCAGCGCGTGCTGCAAAACCTGCTCGGTCAGGCGGAAAACTCACTCACGCGACTGGCGGATAAACGGATCGTCGTTGCGAATGATATTTCACCGTCCGATTCGGCGAGCATCGATCGAAGCGCGGCGTTGGGAATTGTCACCGACTCGGGCAGTAAGACGAGTCATGCGGTGATCGTCGCGCGGTCAATGAAAGTGCCGGCGGTCGTGGGCGTGCGAGATCTCACGAAGCGGGTGAAGCACGGCGATTGGGTGCTGCTCGATGGCTACGACGGCGTGGTCATCCTCAACCCATCGGAGAGTACACTTTTCCGTTACGGGAAAATCCAGGAACAGAAGAAAACGTTCGAGAGCCGCCTGCTCAAAGCGAATCAGCAGCCCGCCGTCACGTTGGACGGTGTGGCGATTTCGCTGATGGCGAACATCGAAAAGTCCGACGAAGTAAAACTCGTGCGGGACTACAATGCGCAGGGAGTTGGGTTGTATCGGACGGAGTATATGTTCCTCAGCGCTTCGCGGATTCCGACGGAGCAGGAACAGTTTCTTGCTTACAAGGCGGTCGCGGAAGGCGTGACACCAAACGGCGTGATCATCCGCACCCTCGACCTCGGCGGCGACAAGCCGATGGCGGGAAATCCCGATCTGTTTCCGAAAGAGAACAACCCCTTCATGGGCTTTCGAGCGATCCGTTTTTGTCTCGAGCACCAGGATATTTTTAAGGACCAGCTCCGCGCGATTTTGATGGCGAGCGCCTACGGAAAAGTTCGGTTGATGTACCCGATGATCAGCGGACATGAGGAGCTGGCGCGTGCGAATGCGGTGCTTGGGGAGTGCATGGCGGAGTTGAAAGCTCGCGGCCAGCCGTTCGATGAAGACATCGAAGTGGGTGCGATGATCGAGGTGCCGAGTGCGGCGATGACGGCTGATTTGCTCGCACCAGATTGTGCGTTCTTCAGCATCGGGACCAACGATCTGATTCAATATTTACTGGCGATCGACCGTGTGAACGACCGCATTGCACACCTGTACGAGCCCACGCATTGCTCTGTCTTGCGGACGCTGCAGCGGATTATTGAAGAAGGGCACAAACAAAAAATCCAAGTGAGTGTGTGCGGAGAAATGGCCGGCGATCCGGTGTATGCGCCACTGCTGCTTGGACTCGGGGTCGATAGTCTGAGCATGGCGCCCTCGTGGATTCCGTCGGTGAAATATATTGTGCGTGCGATGACGATGGCTGATGCGCGCGCGCTGGCGGCGGAAGCGATGAAGATGACTTCACCGCGGGAAATTTACGCGAAGTGCGAAGCGTTCTATCGGTCGCGGGTGAAGATGGACTGAGGCTGAAGGCGCATCGTTTATCTTGTGGCTGCGAGCGTGAGCGAGTGGAAGCGCGGCGATTTTCGTTCAGTTCGTGGCTGCGAGCGTGAGCGAGTGGAAGCGCGAAGCGCGCGCGCGATTCGGAAGTTTCGGATCGATCTGTAGGTGGCGCGCGCGCCGCGCCACGTGTCCGCGGAACGCGGGCGTAGCGCGGCGCGCGCGCGGCCAACAGCACCGAACGCGTTTCACACGGTCAGGTGAGCGACCCTGCCTAGGAGAGCCTAGGAGCGACCCAACACATAAAACGTGTACCGATAATTTTGATCTGCGCCGTCGCGCTGCTCGATCACGCGCGGGAAGGCGCTCCGCCATTCTGGAAAATATCGATCACCCTCAACGTTCGCGTGCACCAGCGTGAGATAAAGGCGTTCGACCTGTGGCAGCGCGAGCGCTTCTTCGAAAATCCGCTGGCCGCCGCAAATGTAGATCTCGCCCGGTAATTTCTGCGCTTGTGCGATCGCATCGGTGAGCGATGTGGCGACCTGCACGCGATCGTTGGCGAGTGAAACGTTCTTCGTGAGAACGATCGCGTGACGCTGGTCATCGAGGATGCTCTTCCACGATTCGAAACTGATGCGACCGAGAATAACCGTGCACCCGGCGGTCTGATTTTTGAAGAACTTCCAATCCGCCGGGATGCGCCACGGGAGCTGGCCTCCGCGGCCTATGGCGCGGTTCGCTGCGCACGCTACGATGACGTTTAAGGATTTGGACATTTTGTGGAATTGATCCCGCTGCCGAAGTCCAGAAGCTCTGCGGCATGACTGGCAAACACCGTTTTCTTGTGGCGGCATTTATTATGGGTGCCGCATTTTTTTCGTCGGCGCGTGGCGATGAGTTTGCAGCGCGTTACCAGGCAATCACAGAGTCGAAGGGCAAGTCATCCGAAGCCGAGCGGCTCCAGGAATTATTCAAAGTTGACTGGGCGTACACGATGACGAACTCCCCGGAGACGGCGACGTTCGTCGGCTATCCCGGAGGAGAAACCAAGTGGACGGACCTTTCTCCAGCCGCGGTCGCGGAAAGAAAACGACTCGCTCAACGACCGCTCACCGTGCTCGCAACG
The DNA here is from genome assembly GCA_967755055.1 of uncultured bacterium. GTDB lineage: Bacteria > Verrucomicrobiota > Verrucomicrobiia > Opitutales > Opitutaceae > Opitutus. The sequence goes on along the minus strand of CBRAFL010000065.1, from coordinate 14,666 downwards.
ATCGATCCATCGCAGCTAGGCGAGTCTGATCGGATTAGCTACGAACTTTTTAAGCGACAAACGGAAGAGACGGTCGAAGGCACACGATTTCCACTCGAACTCAGCCAGATTAATCAGCTCAGCGGCGTGCAGCAGGATGTAGCGCAGATTTTCGATACGATGCCGGCGACGACTCCGGCTCAATTGGAGAACGAAGTCGCACGTCTTCGGGCGTTGCCGGCGCTCGTGAATCAGACGATCGCGTTGATGGAAGAGGGACTGAAGCGAGGTGTGACGCCGCCGCAGATCACGTTGCGCGATGTGCCAGCGCAAGTGCTGAACCAGATTCCGGCGGACCCGTTCGCGAGCCCGCTGCTCAAAGGCTTCGTAAATCTGCCGCCCACGATTCCGGGAGAGGATGGACTGCGGTTGCGGGCGGAAGCGGCGAAAATTTATACGACTGAAGTGCGACCGGCCTTCGAACGGCTGCACGCGTTTCTGACGGAACGTTATATTCCCGGTGCGAGAACTTCGATTGCGATTTCAGCGCTCCCGGATGGGGCCGCGTGGTACGCGTGGTCGATTAAAACGCAGACCACGATGACGCTGACGCCGGAGCAGATTCACGAACTCGGTCTGGCGGAAGTGAAGCGGATTCACGGTGAGATGGAGCGAGTGAAAGCGCTCACCGGATTCAAAGGATCGATGGAGGAGTTTTTCACGTATCTCCGAACGGATCCTAAATTTTATTTTACGGACAAGGACGAATTGTTGCGCGCGTATCGCGATATCGCGAAGCGCGTGGATCCGCAGTTGATGAAACTTTTCAAGACGCTGCCGCGTACCACGTATGGCGTGTTGCCTGTACCGAGTTATGCGGAGAAATCGCAGACGACGGCTTATTATTATCAAGGTTCTCCGGAGTCCGGACGGCCCGGATATTTTTATGCGAACACGTATGCGTTGAACACGCGGCCGAAGTGGGAAATGGAACCGTTGACGCTGCATGAATCGGTGCCGGGGCATCACCTGCAGATTTCATTGGCGCAGGAGCTCGGGTCACTGCCCGATTTTCGGCGGTGGGGCGGCTACACGGCGTTTGTCGAAGGGTGGGGACTCTATTCGGAAAGTCTCGGCGAAGAGCTGGGATTCTACACCGACCCGTACGCGAAATTCGGGCAGCTGACCTACGAGATGTGGCGGGCGGTCCGCCTCGTGGTTGACACCGGCATGCATGCGCTCGGGTGGACGCGCGAGCAGGCCATCGAATATTTCAAAGCGAATGCCGGGAAAAACGAGCACGACATCGTGGTTGAGATTGATCGTTACATCGTGTGGCCCGGTCAGGCGCTGGCGTATAAATTAGGCGAATTGAAAATCAAGGAACTGCGGGCGTTCGCGACGAAGGAACTCGGCGCGAAGTTCGATGTGCGCCTGTTTCACGATGAGGTTTTAAAGAACGGCGCCGTGCCGCTGAGTGTGTTGGACGAACACATCAAGGCGTGGGTAGCGGCGCAGAAGCGCGGGTAGGGGGACGTTATCCTGGGGTGTAGCGGCAGGCCTCCGTGCCTGCTGGCATTTGGGATTTTCGATTTTGGATTTTCGAATTCCGATTTTTCGATCTTCGATCTTCGAACTCCGAACCCCCGATCCCGGCAGGGACGGACGCCTGCGCGCTACACGGCGTTGCCACCTACGGCTTGCATGCATCCGTGATTCGCGTGTCATAAACACATGCAAATCGGAGTACCCAAGGAAATTAAGATCGGTGAAACGCGTGTCTCGATGACGCCGAGCCTTTGCCGCCGTTGCGTGAAGCTCGGCGCTGCGGTGCTCGTGGAAAAAGGCGCCGGTATAAACGCCGGCTTCACGGACAAAGAATATCTGGCCGCGGGCGCGAAGCTCACGAACGCGGCTTCCAAAGTATGGGCGTCGTCTGACCTCATTTTGAAAGTGAAGGAACCGCTGCCTGCGGAATATGATCTCCTGCGCGAGGGGCAGACGCTTTTCACTTATCTTCATCTGGCAGCCGGACCGGAGTTGACGAAGGTGCTTCTGAAAAAACGGATACTCGGAATTTCGTACGAAACCGTTGAAGGGGTCGGCGGACAGTTTCCGCTGTTGAAGCCGATGTCGCAGATCGCGGGACGGCTTTCGATTCAGATCGGCGCTTACTTTTTGCAGTCACAACACGGTGGATCCGGTGTGCTGCTCGGCGGAATTCCCGGAACGATGCCAGGTCACGTTGTCGTGGTGGGCGCCGGAAATTCCGGTGCGCACGCGGTGCAAATGGCCGCGGGCATGGGCGCGCGCGTGACTGTGCTCGATTTGGATACGCGAAAACTTGAGGTGCTCGACACGGAATACCGCGGGCGGATTGTCACGTTGATGTCGAATCCGGCGAACATCGAAAACGAGGTGGCGAGTGCGGATTTGTTGATTGGCGCGGTGCTGATTCCCGCGGCGAAAGCGCCGATTGTCGTCTCGGGCAAAACCGTCGCGCGGATGCGGCCAGGCAGCGTGATCGTTGATATCGCGATCGATCAGGGCGGTTGTATCGAAACCATCCGTCCGACTTCGCATTCGAAGCCGGTGTACCGGGAGCATGGCGTGATTCATTACGCCGTTCCCAACATGCCGGCGCTGGTCGGTCGGACCTCGACGCTTGGACTCACGCAGGCGACAGAGCCGTATGTGGCGATGCTCGTACAAAAAGGAATCGAGCGAGCGCTCGCGGAACACGAAGGCCTGGCCAAAGGCGTGAACACGCGCGGGGGAAAAATCGTTTACGAAGCGGTGGCGAAAGCGCTCGGGTATGCGTAGTCGGTTTGTGATTACGCGGTCGTAGCCGTGCCGGTTACGGCGCGGTTTGCGCGCGAACGCAGAACGTACGGATATTCCCGATCACACACCCCGTCGCTGCGCGCCACCCCTCTCGAGAGGGGATTCCTGATACATAAACAGCCGAAGTCCCCTCTCGAGAGGGGTGCCCGAAGGGCGGGGTGTGTGATCGCGGGCCGCGGTTGAAAAAAATAGGGCGGATCTGTGATCCGCCCTGATGAGAAACGCTGGCGTTTGAAGGCCGGGCTGAAAATCAGCGCCGTTTACGCTGCTGGTACGATCGTGATGCTCTGGATCTCGACGCGCTCGATCGGCGTGCTCTTTTCCGGACCCTGGGTCGGAACCATGGCAATACGCTCGAGAACGTCGTCGCCTTTAATCAATTCGCCGAATGCGGTGTACTGACGATCGAGGAACTTGGCATCGCCGTGGCAAAGGAAAAACTGACTGCCGGCCGAATCGGGATGCGCTGAGCGCGCCATCGAGATCACGCCGCGAACGTGCGACTTCGGATTGAATTCCGCTTTGATCTGGTAACCGGGTCCACCGGTGCCGGGCATGCCGGATTCACCTTTGCGCGTGTTGGGGCAGCCGCCCTGGACCATGAAACCTTTGATGATCCGGTGGAACGCGGTCCCATCGTAGAATTTTTCCTTCGCGAGCTTCTTGAAATTCTCGACGGTTTTCGGCGCAACGTCCGGCCAGAAGGCGAGGGTCATTTCACCGTATGAAGTCTTGATGATGGCGTTTTCCGCCGCGGGTTTGGGTGTGCTCATAAGGGGCGCAGCGAACCTTCGCGACACACCGCGCGCAAGAACGAAAATCCCGGCGAGTGGGAGAGCCCGGTTGCTCGCGTTTCAATCGGGCGAGCTGACTCACAACCGGCTCATCGAAAACGGCGCATCGAAACGGCTCAGCCCATCACGAAATAAAAAGCCTCGCCGCGATCCGACTGAACGGAAGCGGCGAGGCTGTAATTAAAGGAGACTAGCCTGATCGCTTTAAGGCCTGGCCGAGGCGAGTTTCGCCATGGCTGCGGCATGGACGGCGAGACCTTTGCCTTCCATCAACGGCCCGAGGATCGCGACCTCGCTTGCGCCTACGCGCGCGTAAATCTCGCGGCATTGGAGTGGGTTGGCAGGCACCGGACGGCCGCGGAGACGGCTCACTTGAATGGCGGTCGTGCCATAAACAAATCGCTTAAAACCCGCGGTACGGATCGAACCGCAGCACATGATGCACGGTTCGGTGCTGGTATAGAGGGTGCAGTTGGCGAGCATCTCGCGGTCAAACTTCCGACTCGCGAGCGAAACGAGTCCGGTCTCTGCGTGATGCGTGGCGTCATGGCTGGTGATCGCATCGTTGGAGAATTCCATGACGACCTGGCCGTCCTTAACGATCAGTGCGCCATAGGCGGTGTTTCCCTGGGCCACCGCTGCGGTGGCGAGTTCGTAGGCCCGGTTCATGAACTTGCGATCCTCCGCGGTACAGGCGGGATCATCAGGTAGTGGTTTCGCGGTCGAAGCGGACGCAGTCGTTGGCGCGCTGTCGGTTTTGGCGGCGCCCCCTTTGGAGGCGCTTCCAGCTCCTTCTGCTGCGCGCTGCGCCCAGTATTGCGGACCCGGGCCGGCCAATGCACTGCTCGCGAACACCAATGAGAAAAGCAGACTTAAACGAACGCCTGCGGACTTAACTGTGATGGATGAGTTCTTCATGGAAATGGATGTTGTTATTTAATCTGGATTAACGGGACCGGTGTTGGATCGTGCGGCCCGCGTCATCGAATCGGTGAAACTGAATGGCTCGGCGGTCGTGCCGGCGATCAGCAGTCGCCCGGGATTGCCGGGAAGGTGGATAATACGCTTACAGCGATTCTCTCGAACAAGGTTGTTCATAGTCTGAGTGAGTCCGTTCCTGTATAGAGTGAATTTGTCCGCTCTCGACGATCGAGAGCACTCTAATTTAGCACGCCATGTGCCATGGTTCCCCAGTCGGATGGGCACAAATTATTTTCATGGCACGCGAGCAGTGGCATTAATGAGTGTGGTGGGCTGAACCAGCCCGGCTCTCTATTTGTGTCGTCAGGGCGTCGCCTTATCCGCCGGATTATACTGCCGGTTTGCTTCGCTCTGAAATGAACGCGCTCGCCCGCGGACAAGCCGCGGCCGCTACGGTTCGTTGATATGGGTCTGCGTTTAATCCGCGGATAATGTCATATGGCGCAAGAAGAGTTGCGCGGCATGTCGATTGCTTAGGGGCCGAACAGTGACCTGCTTCTATATATCTTTTGCCACGCGGTGGCATTGTTTGCCGGCGTCTCGCCAGAGCCCGCCAAGTCCGCAGGCACCTTGTGGCTCGGGGACTGGCCACAATCCAACAACCAGCCTTTTTCATGTTACCTACTTGCAGCTTGGACGCGCTTAGTTCGGAAAATAAAAATGACTCTTTCGTAAGAGCGATTTTGAACAGCCATCAGTTGCTGGCTTTCGTCGTCCTCACGCGTACGAGCAGCTTTACCCTCGCGGGCAAGCAGCTGTTTCTCACCCAGAGCGCAGTGAGCCATGCGATCAAAGCGCTGGAGGATGAACTCGGGAGCACCTTGTTCCAGCGCACGGGGCGCGGCGTCATTATGACGGAGGCCGGCCGCCAATTTCTGCCGCATGCTGAAAAAATTATCAGCGAGATGAAGGCGGCGCGGGTTGTTATTGAGGTTGAGATGGATCGTATGCGAGCGGCCGGTTCCACTACACGTGACGCGCTGGCCGCAGGGCGGCAATATTCTGACACTCGTCCGATTCTCCGACCCTATAGCAGCGTCAGATAAATAGTGGTTTCTGGGTTTCACGTTTGTCGAGTATTCGCGGTAGCGCGCTGAGACGCGCTCTTTAAGTCGAATGTATAGCCAGATCACGACGAGTTTGTGACCCTGCGATTCACCAGCGCGTATCCTCGCGTGGCGGTAATATATTGATTTGCGGTTGCGCGCGAAGAACGACGTTTGCTGCATGCATTGCCAGTAAGCCCGCGGCTATGAACGCCGCTGATATATCAGGCGGCTCGTCAGGTTGAAGCCGAAGAAACGGCTCTCAGTGGTGCGTGCGAACGGCACGATGTGAAAAACATTCATGGGGTAATCGCGCGGCGTGGTACGCGCGGGCACTTCGCGTGCTAAACGAACAGTCGTTAGCACCAGACCAAATACCATTCTAGGAAACACCGTATTAACTGTATGAGAAATATTGCACGTATCGCGGTTACGGCAGCCTGTGCCTGCCATGGCCTCCTTGCCTTTGCCCAGACGGATACCAAAACAAATCTAGCGGCGGACCCAAAGGAACCGATCGTGCTGCTTGATAAATTTGTCGTCGGCCGCGGCGAAGATCCCAATTCCCTCATGCCGAACCAGCCGATCGACACGCTCGGCTTGTCCAAGAAAATCGTCGAGACACCGCGGTCGATCAGCGTGGTGTCCGGTGACATGATCGAGAAGTTCAATATTGGCGAACTTGCCGATCTGGCACGTTTCTCGCCCAGCACCTACACGGCCTTCTCCTTCGGCGTCCAGGGTGGATTGCAGGTCCGCGGCGACACGGCGGACACTTACTTCGCCGACATGAAGAAGCTGAACAATGCTTCGAACCTGCCGACCATCATCGGAGCGAGCGATGGGGTGACCATCGTTCGCGGACCTGCTTCGGCCATTCTCGGCGCAGGTTCGGTCGGCGGTTTTATGAACTATTTGCCCAAGTCTGCGCGGGCCAGCACGGGCAAATACCTCGAGGGCCTGACGAGCAAGTTCAGTCTCACGTTCGACGAGTGGGGCAAGAAGGTCGGCACCGCGGAAGTTGGCGGTCCGCTGAAATTGTTTAAACGCAAGGCAGGTTTTTATGCGTACACGCAGATAGAACGGTCGAAGACTTTCTATGTGGGACAGGAGATCAAGGACGCGACTGTCCAGGCGACTTTGACCGTCGATCTTACCGATGCCCTGCGCCTTGAGATCGGCGGCAACTATCAGACCCACGACGGCACGGGCATCGCCGGCTGGAATCGTGTCACCCAGGCCTTGGTTGACAACGGCACCTACCAGACCGGCTCGCCCAAGTTTAGCCTGATTGATACAGACGGCAACGGAGTGGCGAGCCGCGCTGAATTATACAACGCCGGTCTGACTAATAATTATAACTACAACGCGATCGGTAGCCCGGTCGCAAACCAGGTGAAACCGGGCACCACCGCCTACACCGCGCTCAACGGACCACTGGCCTTCGTGACCGGCTTGGGCACGACGACGCTCAGCCCGCGCAATGTGTTGCTCGAGCGGATCAACCACGGAACGGACTATATCGGGTTCATCAAACTGATCGACGACGCGAATCCCAATCTGGTCCTGAAGAACAATATTTACTATGAGCACCAGAAATACGACAAGCTTTCAGACATCGCCTATTATCGTGCCGGCGACACCTATCTTTTCGAGGAACGGCTCAGCGCCGAGTGGAAGGTGCAGCATCTGCCGGAATGGCTGACCGTCACGGATCTCGCCGCGTGGAATCTCCGCTACCTCGACGCGGTCAATTCAACCACCAATGTCTTTCAGATATTCAATTACTGGGATCTCACCAAGTACACCACTGGCCATTACCTCTTCCAAAACGGTTGGGAGAATCCCGTCGAAGCCGGCGTGGATTCCCTGGCGCGAAGCCAGCACTATGAAACTGGCATTGGCAACGTGCTCGATATTGTAGCCTTCGAAAAGCTCAACCTGTCGATTAATGCGCGCTACGATTGGGTCGACGCTGAGGTGCAGAATTACGCCGGCCTGAGGACTTCGGGCAATGTTATGTCGGCCGTTGCTCCCTCTTTCGCCAAGGGCTCGTCGAAGGCCAGCTCGCTGACGTCGGCGAGCCTATCGTACAAGGTACTGCCGAACATTATTCCCTATGTCACCTACGCCACACCCCGCACGATCGTGCCTGGCAGCACAGGCGGCTTAAGCAGTGGTCAGGTCACGGCGGCGAGTATTCTCACTGGTGCCTCGCTGAAGGAAGCGGGCATTAAGGGCGAATTTTTCAAGGGCAAGCTGTTCGTCTCCTACGCGTGGTATGAACAGTATCGTACTGCGTTTGTTCAGGCGCTTAACGGCGGACTCGGCGATTTCCAGCAAACGCGTGCCGTCGGTAATGAAGTCGAAGCCCGTTGGGTTCCCACGCCAAGTTTCAACCTGGCGCTGGCTGCTGACTGGGTGCGTCGTGATAACGATCCTCTCACCCCTGGTTTCACTCCCGTTCCGGTCACGACCTTGGGCCTGGATCCGATTCAATACGGTGGTGGCCGCTATCAACTCGCCTACGACACCAAAATCACGCGTCAAGCCCGCCCGCCGCGCGTCTTCAGCTTGTTCGGTGATTATATCTTCGGCAAAACCGGCTTCGATCTTTCTGCGGGCGCCAATTATACCGCGGCTTATCCAGCCTCAACGATCGGCGATATCATGCTGCCGTCTTCAATGTTGTTTTCCCTCGATCTAGGCTATCGCTCCAAGCACTGGGAGTACCGTCTGTCAGTTAAGAATCTGACCGATGAAATCTTCTTCACCTCCACCAGCGGCAGCGCCGCGCTGATTCCTCAGCCCGGTCGTACCATTACTGGCAAGGTCACGTATAAGTTCTAAGGCCCGGTATTCACCAATCCATTTCGCAAAGAGGCGCAGCAACGGCTGCGCCTCTTTTTGGCAAAGTAGTGGCACTCGTCCGGTGCCGCGGTGCGCCACTTGCCTCTAAAGGCAGGTTACTGCCCGAAGCTAGGTCGCTCGCGGACACGACAGTCCAGGAACCACAACCCCCAAGACCACGTTCGCTGACCATGATCATGTCTCTTCCATCCAGATTCCATCATTCGGGCATACTCGGGCTGACGCTCGTCGTCGTCCTCGCGTTTACGACCGGCACCACCCGCGCTGCATCAGGCAGACCGGCCTTTCAAGTCGAAGAGGCGACCATCGCAGATATTCAGGCGGCGATTGTCGCGAAAAAGCTCACCTCGAGCGAGCTGGTCAAACTCTACCTCGCCAGAATCAAAACGTACAACGGCACAGCCGTGGAAGAGCCGTTTGGGTTGTTGGGGCCGATCAAGACAATCGCTCACGCCAAAGGTATCAATGCTCTCATTACGCTAAACCTGCGTCCCGCGACGCGGAAGGCCATGGGCTTCGACGACCATCACGGCAGGAGCATGACCGACCTGACGGATAACGATCCCAGCATGCCTGATGCGCTGGAGGTTGCCGCCAAACTCGATGCCGAGTTCGCCAAGACCGGGAAACTCGTCGGCCCTTTGCACGGCGTCGTGATGGCGATCAAAGACCAATACGATACGTTTGATATGCGTACGACATCGGGTGCGGACGCTTTCTACGCGAACGATCGTCCGCCGCAGGATTCGACGTTCGTGAAACGCCTTCGAGACGCCGGCGCCATTATTTTAGCTAAAGCAAACATGGGCGAATACGCCGCAGGCTATCGCAGCTCTTTTGGCGGCACCGAGGTGAATCCATATAATACCGAGCGTCAGCCTGGTGGCTCGAGCGGTGGTTCCGGAATGGCCGTCGCGGCCAATTTTGTCACCTGCTCCATCGCCGAGGAAACCGGACCCTCGGTTCGTGCTCCGGCCAGGTCTAACAATGTCGTCGGCATATCCCCGACGCAGGAACTCGTCAGCCGGCACGGCATGATCAATATTGGACTAAACACGCGGGTTGGCCCGATTGCCCGCACCGTAGACGACGCCGCCCGGATCCTCACGGTTATCTCCGGCTTCGATCCCAAGGACGAAATGACCGCCTTCAGTATTGGTCGCACGCCCACGGAGCGCTACGAAAGCTTCACTCACGAGACGAGTCTCAAGGGAATGCGCATTGGCGTCGTTCGCGAATACATGGACAAGGGCGCGTTCACGAAGGCCGACGAACAGAGCATCGACATCGTCAATCAAGCCATCGAAGACCTCAAGAAACTTGGTGCGACCATCGTCGAACCGGGACCGGAAGGCCTCTTCACAGACTATATACGGCGCTATAATCCGATGCTCAGCAATTCGTCCTGGACGAAGCTGTTTCCCGAACTCTTTCCCGTCGATGCCGCGGGTAAACCCACGAAAGACCACACTGCGATGTTGGTTAAACTCGCGGGCGATCCGTCCAAAACTCCCGGTAAGGTCACGCTCCGTGATTTCGAAGCAGCGCAGGCCGTCGGCGAGAGCAAGTACGGCTACAACCTGTATCTCCAGCAGCGCGGTGATGCTAATATCAAGACGCTCGATGATCTGATCAACAAGGCGAACTTCTTTAACGACGGCAGCGGTCCCTCGAAGAAGACCACGTTGATGAATGCCAACAAGCCGATGGTCCTTGATACGGCCGTCCGCCAGCAGCGCCGTTTCGCGGTTCAGCAGATTGTGCTCATGTGTTTTGCGGAGCAAAATCTCGATGCGGTCGTTTACCCGACCGGCAATATTCCCCTCGGTAAACTCGGCATGCCGAATGAACCGACCGTGAATGGTCGCAGCACGACGTGGACGTTCCTCGGTGCGCAGGGATTTCCGACGATCACGGTTCCAGCCGGATTTACGACTCAGGTATACGATCGCGAACCCGATCCCGCCGCCCGTCCCGCGCCGGCGCGCGCCAATGGCGAAGGTGGCGGCGGTGGCGAAGGCGACGGAAATTCCCAGCCCACGATTCTGGTCGGCCCCGTCCCGGCGAAGATGCCGGTGGGCGTTGATTTTCTCGGGCGACCATTCGGTGAGCCGACGATTTTGAAAATTGCGGCAGCGTACGAGAAGGCGACGAAGCATCGCATGCAGCCACCCGACTTCGGTCCGCTCACTGGTGGCACAAATTAAATCCGAGCCGTTATGACTCTTCGCTATAGAGACTACGTTTCGCGTTTCTTCGCGTTCACGCTCGCCCTGGTCTTCTCGTTCGTCGCGACGGTTGCGATTGCTGCGGAAAAGAAGAGCTCCTTCCTCGTTGAAGAAACCACGATCGCTGAAATTCAAAAAGCGATCCTCGCGAAAAAACTCACGGCGACCGAGTTGGTTAAACTCTATCTCGCGCGGATCAAGGCGTACAACGGCCCGGCAGTTGAGCAGCCCGACGGGATTCTCGGGCTCGTCAAACCGATCGAGCATGCGAAAGGCGTTAACGCTCTCATCACCCTGAATCTCCGGCCCGCCACGCGCAAAGCCATGGGCTTCGATGATCGAAAAGCCCGCAGCATGACCGATATGGTGGATAATGATCCCAACATGCCGGATGCGCTCGAGACGGCCGCGAAACTCGATGCGGAGTTCGCGAAAACGGGCAAGCTGGTCGGCCCGCTGCATGGCGTCGTCCTCGCCATCAAAGATCAATATGATACAGTCGATATGCGTTCCACTTCGGGTGCGGATGCGTTTTACGCGAACGATCGGCCACCCGACGACGCCACTTTTGTCGCGCGACTGCGGGCAGCGGGTGCGATCATTTTAGCGAAAGCCAATGCGGGCGAATACGCCTCTGGCATTCGAAGCGCTTTCGGCGGCACGACCGTTAATGCTTACGATACTTCTCGTGTCCCCGGTGGTTCCAGCGGTGGCTCGGGCGTCGCGACCGCGGTGAGTTTGGTTACCGCCGCGATTGGCGAGGAGTCGGGACCGTCGGTTCGCGCACCCGCAACGTACGCCAACTCCGTTGGTATCGCAGCGACGCAGGAACTCGTGAGTCGCGATGGAATGATCAATATCGGCTTGAACACACGCGTCGGTCCCATCGCGCGCACGGTGGAAGATGCGGCTCGCTTGCTGACCGTTATTGCTGGCTACGATCCGAAGGACGAGATGACGGCGTTCGCTGTCGGCCGCATGCCTTCTGAGTCCTACGAGAGTTTTACGAAGGAAAAGAGTTTGAAGGGTGTAAGGATCGGCGTCGTGCGGGAATATATGGACCGGAAAGTTTTCTCCGATCCGGTTTACGGCCCGAGTATTGATCTCGTCGAGCAGGCGATCGAAGATTTGCGCAAACTTGGCGCCACGATCGTTGAGGGCGGCCCAGACGGATTGTTCACTGACTATATCCGACGTTCGGCGCCTCAGCTTTATAATTCATCGTGGACGAAGTCGCATCCTGATTTGTTTCCCGTCGACGCCTCCGGAAAACCCGCGGGAGATCACCTGACCACGCTGGTTGATCTGGCCGTCGATCCGGCGAAATTCCCCGACAAGATCACCATGCGTGATCTGGCCAACGTGGGCGCCGGATCTGTGGGCGAGAGTCGGTACGGCTTCAATCTGTACCTCCGCCAGCGCGGCGATGCGAATATCAAGACGGTCGACGATCTGATCACCAAGGCGAATTTCTTCACGGACGTTTCCGAGCCGGACAAGAAAGCGTCGATGACCAGCACAAACAAACCAAAGACGTACGAGACCGCGTATCGTCTCCAACGCCGCTTCGCTGTTCAACAGATCGTCCTCGCCTGCATGGCGGAGCTCAAGCTGGACGCTGTGGTATATCCCACGAGCAATATTCACCCGCGCAAGATTGGCATGCCGCGCGACCCTTCGGCAAACGGCATCGGCAACTACGGCATGTGGACGTTCATTGGTGCTCAAGGCCTGCCGGCGATTACGGTGCCAGCAGGTTTTACCACGAAGGTTTACGATCGCGTGCCTGATCCTTCGGCGCCGTCGCCGACACCCTCCAGTCGTGGTGGTGAAGAAGGCAATACGCCGATGATCACACTTGGTGCGGTTGCCGCAAAACTTCCCGTCGGCGTCGATTTTCTTGGCCGGCCATTTAGTGAACCGGTCCTCCTGAAAATCGCGGGAGCCTACGAGAGCGCCACCAAGCACCGCATGGCACCGCCCGATTTTGGTCCGCTGAACTAGTCTTCCCTCAACCCAGCTCTCGTTTACCTAACCATGACTTCAAAAACCAAATACGCTCTGCCGCGCTTGTTCGCGGCGATGCTGGCCATCGGCCTCGCGTCCATCACCGACGTTGCCATTGCAGCAAGTCAAACGACCAGCTTTCGCGTCGAGGAAGCGACGATCTCCGACATTCAGCAGGCGATTCTCGCCAAAAAACTCACGGCGACCGAGCTCGTGAAGCTCTACCTTGCTCGCGTCAAAGCCTTCAACGGTCCTGCCGTCGAGGAACCCGAGGGTCTGCTCGGCCCGATCAAACCGATTGCCCACGCCAAGGGCGTCAACGCGATCGGCACGATCAATCTTCGCCCAGCCGCGCGCCAGGCGTGGGGTTTTGACGAGCATCACGCCCGCAGCATGACGGATAAAATCGACAACGATCCGAACATGCCTGACGCGCTGGAAGTCGCGGCCAAGCTCGACGCTGAGTTTGCCAAAACCGGCAAACTCGTTGGCCCGTTGCACGGCGTGGTCATCGCGATCAAGGATCAATTCGATACCTTCGACCTGCGCACCACCTCGGGCGCCGACGCTTTTTATGCGAACGATCGGCCGCCGCATGATGCTACTTTCGCGAAACGTCTGCGCGAGGCTGGCGCGATTATTTTAGGCAAGGCCAACATGGGTGAGTACGCCGGCGGCTACCGGAGTTCGTTCGGCGGCACGCAGGTGAATCCTTACGACACCGAACGCAATCCCGGCGGCTCGAGTGGCGGCTCCGCTACCGCGGTGTCGACCAACCTGGTCACTGTTTCAATCGGCGAAGAAACCGGCCCGTCCATCAGGGCCCCGGCGCAATATGCGAATACCGTTGGCATCTCGCCCACGCAGGAACTCGTGAGTCGTCATGGGATGATTAACATCGGGCTCAACACCCGCATTGGTCCCATCGCTCGCACGGTCGAGGATGCCGCGCGTGTTCTCTCCGTCATTGCCGGCTATGATCCGCAAGATGAGATGACCGCGTTCGGCATCGATCGCACGCCAGACAAACCCTACGAGAGTTTCACTCACGCCCAAAGTTTGAAAGGCGTGCGCATCGGCGTTGTCCGCGAATACCTCGACAAGAGCGTCTTCCCGAAAACGGCGATTCAGAACATCGATCTCATCAACCAGGCGGTTGAAGATCTGAAAAAACTTGGCGCCACGATCGTCGAGCCGCCACCCGAGGGATTGTTCACGGCGTATGTTCGCCGCTACAATCCGATGCTCAGTAATTCGTCCTGGACAAAACTGTTTCCCGAGCTGTTCCCCGTCGATGCCAACGGTAAACCGACGACCGATCACGTCGCGACGCTCGTTGACCTAGCCTCTGATCCTTCGAAGGTCCCGGGCAAAGTCACCGTCCGCGATTTCGGCGCGGCCCAAGCTGTCGGCGAGAGCAAGTATGGCTACGACATTTACCTGAAGGAGCGGGGCGACGCCAATATCAAGACCCTCTCGGATCTCGTTAACAAAGCGAATTACTACAGCTCGCCGAATTTCCCCACCAAGAAAACCGGTCTCGAGACCGCCGACAAAGGAATGGTATTGGACACGGCGGTACGGTTGCAGCGGCGGTTCGCCATTCAGCAGATCATCCTCGCGTGCATGGCGGAGCTGAAGCTTGACGCGGTTATCGCCCCCACGGGCCTCGCTCCCTCGCGCAAACTCCTCGCGCCGAATGAGCCCTCGGCGAATGGCATCGGCAATTACGGCATGTTCACGTTCATCGGGGCGCAAGGTTTCCCGGCGATCACCGTTCCGGCAGGTTTCACGACCCAGGTTTACGATTGGGTCCCCGATCCCAATGCACCTCCCGCTCCCGCCGGCGCGCCGTCCGGTCGTTCCGGTCGCGCTGGTGGCGAGGACGGTGAAGGCGGCGGCGCGGGACGCACTCC
>CBRAFL010000064.1:0-18749 GCA_967755055.1 uncultured bacterium | reverse complement strand
CGCGAGACGCGTGAGCTGGTCCATGCGCAGGCGGGGAAACGTGGCGCGTATCCAGATGAAGCCGACGAGCAGCGTGATGAGTTTAGCGCCGAACCACAAGTAGGACGGAATAAACTCGAGGAACGGCAGCGGAGCCTGCCAGCCGCCGAGGAAAAGCGTGATGGCCATGCCGCTCAGTGCGATCATCCCGAAATACTCCGCCATGAAAAAGAGGGCGTATTTGAAACCCGAATATTCCGTGAGATGGCCGGCGACGAGTTCGCTTTCGGCTTCAGGAAGGTCGAACGGAGAGCGGTTCGACTCGGCCAGTGCGGAGACCATGAAGATGATGAAGCCGGCGCAACCCCACGGCGTGAATACGTGCCAGTGCGGAAACCAGCCCCATTTCCAGCCGGCTTGCGCGTCGACGATGCCGGTGGTCGAGAGGGTGCCGGCGAGCATTACGACAGGAACGAATGAGAGCAGCAGCGGCAGCTCGTAGCTGATGAGCTGGGCGAGCGCGCGCATCGCGGCGAGGAGCGAGTATTTGTTTCGGCTCGCCCAGCCGGCCATGAAGACGGCGAGTTCGGTGCCGGCGCCGACGGCAAAGAAATAGAGAACCGCGGCGTCGAGTTCGAGCGGTACGAGATGGCGGCCGTAAGGAATGACCGCGAAGGTGAGAATGGAAAATGCGAGCAGCGCGACGGGAGCGAGGAAGTGAAGCAACTGATCGGAGTTGCGCGGAACGATGTCTTCCTTCGTGAGCATCTTGATGCCGTCAGCGAAAGGCTGGAGAAGACCGAACCATCCGGTCCGATTGGGCCCGGGCCGATTTTGCACGTGGCCGAGAATTTTGCGCTCGGCGAGGGTGAGAAAAGCGAAGAGGGCGCCGAAGACGGCGAGGATGGCGACAATGGCAATGAGGCTGTTCGCGAGCCAGCGGAAGGGCTCAGGGAGAAAGCCCGTCGCGGTGTCGCGCGCGAGAAGCGGGAGGCGTTCGAGAATCGAGTCGGATTGAGTGGCTGCGAGCGTGAGCGAGTGGAGCGCGTGGCTCGCTGTCCGCTCGCTCACGCTCGTAGCTACTGATAAATGAATCGTGGCGATCATGCGGCGAGGGGCGGCTTTGGGGTCTCTCCGTTGGGAGTAGCGGGTGGCTGAGTCGCGGGGGTTGGCTTTGCGGGACCGGCGACTTTTGCGGCTGCTGCAGCTTTGGCTTTTTCTTCGGCGGCTTTGCGTTCGGCGCTCAGACGTCCGTCGACTTCATTGGCGTCGGTCGGGTGAATTTCGTGAAAATAGCTGTTGGGCTTCGCGAGCTGTTGCTTGCGGAGCAGCAAGGCGTCGAAGCGATCAGAGGTCGCGATCTCGAAGACCTGGTCCATCTTGATCGCGTCGAAGGGGCAGACCTCGACGCAGATCTGGCAGCTCATGCAAACGGAAGTGTCGATGTCGAAGATCGCCGGATAAATCTGCATCTTGCCTGTGGCGTCGGGCTTCTTGTCTTTGCTCTTCTCGATGTAGATGCACTGCGGCGGACATTCTTTTTCGCAAATCTGGCAGGCGACGCAGCGTAGCGTGCCCATCGGGTCGGTGGCGTTCTCGCTGATGAGAAAGGGAAAATTGCGGTAGGCCTCCGGCAGCACCGTCTTTTTTTCCGGATACTCCGTCGTCACGAGTCGTTTTGGATCATGGAAGCTCCCCACGAAATTTTTCGCGGTGACGGCGAGACCTTGAAGTAGACCGGTGCCTAGCATAAGGTTTTTGCTCCGCGGACTCCGCAAAAACCTAAATTTTCGGAGACGGAAAATCGGAGGGATTGGGAGATCATGGGTGAAGGTTTGGTTTGGAAACTTAGTTTTTCGCGCTGCGCGAAAGCCTAGCGGTCGACCTCGCCGAGAACGATGTCGATGCTGCCGAGGATGATCACCGCGTCGGCGATGGAGTGACCGAGGCACATGTCTTCGAGCACGGTGAGATTCACGAACGAGGGCGCGCGGACACGGTAGCGATACGGGTTTGGGCTCCCGTCGCTGACGAGGTAGAAACCGATTTCTCCCTTCGGACCCTCGATGCGGCCGTAGGCTTCGCCGGGTTTTGGACGGAAGCCGCGAAGCTTCGCCTTCGGGTCGATGATCGGGCCGGCGGGAATGTCAGAGAGCGCTTGTTGCAGAATTTTGATCGACTCACGCATTTCCAGGATGCGCATCATGTAGCGGTCATAGGTGTCGCCGTGATCGCCGAGCGGCACGCGGAAATTGAAACGTGAGTAAAAGCCGTAGGCATCCACTTTTCGGATATCGTAGTCCACGCCACTGGCGCGGAGGCCAGGGCCGGTGACGCCGGCACTGACAGCGAGTTCAGGTTTGAGGACACCGACGCCCTGGGTGCGGGCCATCAGGATTTCGTTGCCCGTGATGAGTGACTCGTACTCGTCGAGAAACGCCCCGTAGTTGTTCGCGAGATTTTGGGCGGAGGCGAGCCACGGGTGCGGGGCATCGACGCGGCAACCGCCGAAGCGCTGATAGTTGCACATCATGCGGGAGCCGCTGAGCGACTCGAAGAGATCGAGGATTTTTTCGCGTTCGCGAAACGCATACATGAGCGGCGTGCCACTCGCGCCGGTATCCTGGAGCAGAAAGCCGGCGAGACACGTGTGGTTCAGGAGACGCGTGAGCTCGGCGAGAATGATGCGGATGTACTCGGCGCGCTCGGGGACGGACTGGCCCGCGAGTTTCTCGACGGCGAGCGCGTAGGCCCAGTTGTTCGTCATCGAGCAGAGATAATCGAGCCGGTCGGTGTACGGCATCGAACCGAGATAAGTGGAGCTCTCGCCGAGTTTCTCGTGGTTGCGGTGGAGATAGCCGAAGACGGGCTTGAGCTTGACGATGGTTTCGCCGTCGAGCGTGGCCATCATGCGGAACACGCCGTGTGTCGACGGATGATGTGGACCCATCGAAACCTCGAGGAGGTCGCCATGAAATTCATCGTGGACGGCACGAACGTGCGCGCCGGGAGAAGCTGCGAGCTGGGGGCTGAGAGCCGAGAGCGGGGAGGCGATCGCGTTGGATGCGGTCATATTTCGGTCCCTCCAGTTTTCACGTTGGCAGATACTGCGTGAGCCTGGGCTTTGGCGAGTACCGCACCGTGTGCGGTTGGCTCCCACTCGTAGTCGTCAGGTTCGACGTAGTCTTTACGCATGGGATGATCTTTGAAGTCGTCCCACATCAGAATGCGGCGGAGGTCGGGATGGTCTTCGAAGACGACGCCAAAGAGATCGAACACCTCGCGTTCTTGAAATTCGCAGGAGCGCCAGACCGGCGTGAGGGACGGAAGGGTGACGCAATCGGTGCGATTGCCCGTGCGCAGTCGGATGATCACTGGACCGTGCTTCAGCGCTATGGAGTAAAGGTGATAAACGACTTCGAGAAAACCGGGCAGAATGCGTTTGGTTTTCTCTTCGACGACTTTTGCCGGACCACCGGCGGGATCGGGCAGAGTGGTCTTGATGGTCTCAATGATTTCTTTTTCCGGCCAATCGATCCCCGTGACGTTGGAGCAGTAATCGAGTTTCAGGAGGGGATCGGCGCGCAGAAATTGGGCAATTGCCTGCGCGTCGGCGGCGTCGAGGAGCAGTGAGTGTTGCGCGGACGGCGAAGGATTCGGAACGATCGTCAACGTTGCTCCGGGAAAAAGGAGGCCGAGTCGGTCGCGCAGTTGGTCGATCGTTTCCATGAGCGGCGATCAGGTTTTTTCTGGACGGACGAAGGTGGGCGGCTGCCACACCTCGGAGTTTTTTGGCGGAGCGAGATCGTGTTCGCCGAATTCAGGCACGGGCCAATCGCACGTCTGATCGGTGCGTAAATGGCGCGGGGCGTCGGGGCCGGAGAGCTTCTCGTGGCGGATCTTTTCTTGCAGCTGCATGAGTCCGTGGAGGAGCGCCTCAGGCCGCGGCGGGCATCCGGGAATATAGACGTCCACAGGAATGAAACGATCGATGCCCTTGAGGACGTTGTAACCTTGTTTAAACGGACCGCCGGAGATCGCGCAGGCACCCATCGCAATGCAATATTTTGGCTCCGGCATTTGATTCCAGAGGCGCACGACGTGCGGGGTCATCTTTTTGGTGACGGTGCCGGAAACGATCAGGAGATCGGCCTGACGAGGCGACGGCCGGAAAACTTCAGAGCCGAAGCGGGCGATATCGAAGCGCGCCATGGAGGCGGCGATCATCTCGATCGCGCAACAGGCGAGGCCGAATTGGAGTGGCCAGACGGAGTGACTGCGCCCCCAGTTGTACAGCTCCTCCATGGTCGTCACCAAAATTCCGTGACGGCGGAGTTCGTCGCGCTGTTCCTGCGTGATGACGGACGTGTCGTTTAGGTCCATTCGAGATGGCCGCGGTGCCAGGCCCAGACCAGGCCTTCGGCGAGCAGCAGGATAAACACGAGCATGGCGACGAGCGCGCCAACCGGCAGACCGGTGAACGCGACGGCGAAGGGAAGGAGAAACAGAACTTCGACGTCGAAGATCAGGAAGAGAATCGCGTACAGGTAGTAGTGAGCCTTGAACTGAATCCACGAGTCGCCGGTGGGCGCGACGCCGCATTCGTAGACGTCGTTTTTAACGGTGCCCGGTTTGGCGGGTTGAAAAAAGCGAAACCAAACGCGCGCCACGCCGAGCATCACCAGTGGAAATGCAATCGCCACGGCGACGAAGACGGCGAGGAACGCGTAAGAGTGAACGCTCATGATTGAACGTCACCATCATGCCGAAAAACTTCGGGTTTGGCTCAACGCTCCTTGGCGGACTCTCCGCATTTTTTGTCATTCGGACGCCCTGAGTCCCCTCGTGGCCGCGAGCGAAGGGGACTTGTCGAATTAGGGATGCTGCTGCTAGAGCGGTTTCAAAAAAGCTGTGGCCGTTTTGGTAGGGCGAACCGTTCCCGGTGAGCCGTCGCGCGACGGCTCGGCGAGATGCCTCGCCCTATCCGCAAGCAGTTCCTGCGCGGCTACACTTCAAATTAAACCGCTCTAGTGGTCCGTCGCAGGAGCGACGGGATCCCTGCGCTCCCGCGCAGGGCTACGAGTGATGAGTTTCGCGATCGAGAGTGTTCGATCGCGCTGCGCTAGCCACCGGTGTTGGTGTTCGCGAGGGCCGAAACCGCCGGGTGCGTGTGACACAGCCGGGTGGCAGTCGTGAGCGGAGTGCGATCACTGCGGTGCTGGCACACACCGCAAAACGCGGCGATCTCCCGATGCGCGATGTCTCGAAACACGAGGTTCAGTTCGTGAAGCGACGCATCTCGCTCGATGGGATCAAGCGAGGCGGAGGATGATTGAGCGAGCACAAGAGCTTCCTGCACGGCTTGCTCGCCAGCGGAAAAATAAGTGAGCAGCGGATTCCGACCGCAGGGACACTCTTGTCGTTGGTGAAGTGTATTCGTGTTTCGGCGACCGGAACGGCGCCGGATGGAAACCAGTTCGTGAAAAATTTCGTTGAGACTCCAGTCGATCAAATGAATAAGCGCGTCGGGGTAGGCCAGCGGAGTATTCACGGGCTCTGCGCGAAGCAACGCTTCCCAACGCGCGCGGATTTGCGGCAGTTGAGCGCGCATCGGACGCACCAGTGATTCTTGCATGGCGCCACTATGCGTGAATCGGTTGCGGGCTGCTGCGCGTTGCTTGGCGAAGGTTGCGCACCGTTTGACGACGCAGATTTTGAGTTCCCGCCACGATGGCGGGTCTGCTCGCGTCAGTCGGCGCGAAATCGCGCGGCAGCCCCGAAAAAATGGCGGGAGGCGGAGCGGTTCCCCGAACTCACATATTACGTATTACGTAATATGTGAGTTCGGGAAAAACGGGGTTTGTCCGGCAGATTTTGGATACGGCTCGCTGTTCAAGGCTCAGGGCCTTGTGTTTCCACCCACCTCACGGCGTGGCGCATGAGGGCGGTCACGTCTTTTAGATCGAGTTTTTCTTTGATGTGACTGCGGTGCACATCGACGGTTTTGGTGCTGAGGTGCAGTTTCTCCGCGATATCACGCGTGCTGTTGCCCTGGCCGATCAGTTGGAAAATTTCGAATTCCCGATCAGTCAGTTTTTCGATCGGTGAACTGGAGCCGCGCGGTTTGGTGCCGGATAAACCTTCGAGAATACGAGCGGACATCCGCGGGCTCACATACACCTCACCGCGCAGCACCTGGCGAATGGCGGAGAGCAAATTTTCGCCGCCCGCTTCCTTCATGATATAGCCGCGGGCGCCGCCGCGCAGCGCTCGCTCGGCGTGAACGACTTCGTCGTGCATCGAGATTACAAGTACGGCAAGATTCGGCTCCGCTGCACGAAGATCTTTGATGAACTCCAAGCCGCTGCGGCCCGGCATTGTGAGGTCCGTCAACACCAGGTCGGGTTTGGATTTCACCAGCGCGCGAAATGCTTCCGCTGGATTTCCGGCTTCGCCACAGACCATCAGGTCCGCCTGGCGGTCGATGAGGCCGGCGAGGCCGGCGCGCATGAAGGGGTGATCATCGACGAGCAGGATGCGCTTCTTGGCTGGGGCGGAGGGAGTGGCGGCCGCGGTCGGAGGCGGGGCTGACGGAGTTTTTTTCGCTGGGGGTTTCATGACGGGAACGAATCGGTCCCTGGTAGCCCGCATCGGAGGAGGCGGGAGGCAAAGATCCCTGCTCTCACGAGCAGGGCTACGAAAACCCAAGCGCGGGGAAAACTAATTTTCATTGTGCGACCGGAAGGCTGCATCGAATGGTGACGCCTTCATTCCGTGGCGACACAACGGTGAGCTGACCGCCAATCGCGCTCGCGCGATGTTGCATCACGCCGAGGCCGAGCCCGCCGCGCTGACCCGCGCGGTTCTTCGCGAGTCCCGAGCCGTCGTCGGAAATTTCAAGGACGATCGCGGCGTTTGAGCGCGCGAGCCGGATGATGATGTGTTTTGCGCGCGCGTGTTTCACCGCGTTGTTCGCGGCTTCCTGTGCGATGCGATACAGATGTCCGGCGATAAACGGATCATTGATCGCGACCGGCTCCGGGCAATCGAAGCGGCAGCGCACGTGACCGAGCGCGTTGATTCGCTCGGCAAATTCGGTGAGGCCCATTTGCAGGGCATCAGGATCGCTTCCCACCGGCACAAGACCACGCGCGAGAAGACGGGTTTGCGCGATCGCTTCACGAAGCATTTTGCCAATCGTATCGAGCCGTTTGGCCACGCGAGGCTGGTCCGCGGTCTCTTCCTTCAACGCCGTGCACATCAGCTCGAGCGCAGTGAGTTGCTGGCCGAGGTTGTCATGCAAATCGGCGCCGATGCTGTGCCGCTCGCGTTCGCCCGCCGCGAGAATCTCGCGCTCCAGGCGCTTGTGTTCGGCCTGGGCAGCGACCAGGGCCTTCTCCTGCGCGACGGCTGCCAGAGCCCGTTGCACGACAGCGGGCAAAAGATCGAGCAACCGAGTGTCTTTAATCACATAGTCGAGCGCGCCCTGCTTCATGACCTCGACCGCGATTTTTTCGTCGCCCTGGCCAGTGACGACGACGAACGGAACGCGGGCGTTTCCGCGTTGCAGTTCGCGGACGAGTGCCGGGCCACTGCCGTCCTGCAATTTCAAATCGAGTAGCATCAGATCGGGCGCGCATTGATCGAGCGATTCACGCGCGGAGGCGGCGGAGCTAGCGGTCGCGACGGTGTAGTTTTCCGTGCGCAATGCCTCCGCCATCAGAATGAGCAGTCCCTCGTCATCATCGACGACGAGAATCGAGGGAGACTGAGCAGAGGGAGCCACGAGGCGCGTTCAACGAGCGCCGACTTGCGGCACGAGCAGCAACGGAACGAAAAGCCCGATGCGCCGGATCGCCTCTGCGAATTTATCGTAGTCCACCGGTTTTTGAATGTAGCCGTTACAGCCGAGTTGATGGCAGCGTTCCACTTCGCGCAGGTCGTCGGTGGTGGTGAGCATGATCACCGGCAGCATTCGCAAGTCCGGATCAGCCTTGAGGCGGCGAAGGACTTCGATGCCGTCCACCTTCGGCATGCGGATATCGAGCAGCACAATGTAGGTTTCTTTTCGACGGGGCTGACCGGCGGCGAAGAAATCGAGCACGGCTTGGCCGTCGCGAAAGTGCTCGATGCGGTTTTGCGCGCCCGCCGCCTCGAGGTTCTCGCGAATCAGGATGGCGTGGCCTTCGTCGTCATCGACGATGAGAATGGTCGGAGTGGAATTTGATTTCGGGTTCATCATGGCTGTGCCTGCGAATCGATGGCGGGAAGAGAGACGAAAAAAGTCGAGCCTTTACCGGGCTGGCTCTCCACCCAGATGCGTCCTTTCTGGCGCTCCAAGACGCGTTGCGCAATCGTGAGGCCGAGCCCTTCGCCGCTCGTTGTATCCGGATTCAGGCGATGGAAAATTTCGAACACCTTCGCTTGATGCTCAGGCGCGATGCCGCCGCCGTTGTCAGCCACCTCGTAGATCGCATGGCCGTCGCGAACCGAGCCTGAAACGGTCACGCGCAACGGACGGGCGGGATCGCGATATTTTAGCGCGTTATCGAGCAGATTGCCGAACACCTGGCTGGTTTGGACGTTGTCGCCGAGACAAACGGGGAGGGGATTGACGCGGACCTCGCCGCCGGCTTCGTCGAGTTGAAATTTCATCGCCGCGAGAATTTCTGCGAGCATGCCGTTCATGTTAAGGGGGCGAATCGTCAAGGCCACGCGACCGAGACGCGAGTAGCGCAACAGGCCGGAGAGCAACGTTTCCATCTTAATGACACCAGCGTTGATGAAACGCAACGCCTGGGGAATCGCGACGTCGAGGGGCTGCTTCAGCTGCGCGACCGGCACCATGCCACCTTCGTCGGCGGCCCCCACGACGGTGCGAATGATATCGCAGGCTCGATTGAGCTGCTTGCCGAAACCCTGGACGTTTACGAGGGGCGAGCGCAGGTCGTGGGAGACGGTATAGACGATTGCTTCCAACTCTTTATTTTTTTCGGCGAGTTCAGCGGCGATGCGAAGAAGTTCTTCCTCGTCGTCCTTCCGCTGAGTGATGTCGGTGCGAATGGCGACATATTGCAGAGGTTTACCTGCTTCGTTCAAAAACGGATAGATCGTCGTATCGACCCAGTAAATCGTTCCGTCTTTTGCGCGGTTTTTGATTTCGCCGTGCCAGACGTTTCCCCGGCCGATCGTGCTCCAAAGATCGTGGAAAAACTCCTTCGAGTGGTGATGGGAGTTGATGATGCGGTGGTCCTGACCGAGCAGCTCGTTGCGCGAATATTTAGAAATCGCGCAGAACTTGTCATTCACGTACGTGATTTTTCCCGCAGGGTTGGTGATCGCGACGATGGAATGCTCGTCGAGGGCGGCTTTTACATCGCGTAGTTCCTTGATGGTGGCCGACCCCTGCTGCTCGAGGGATTGCAACCGCGCGATCAGTTCGGGATGGGATAGCGAAGAGTAGTCGGTGGGAGGCACGCCTGGAAATCGTCAGCAGTGAGCGCTGTCATCGCAAGGCCGGAGGTTTGATCGGTGTGCAATCGGCTGCCTCGGATTTCTGTAGCTACGAGCGTGAGCGAGTGGAAATAGATTCAGGCCGTGATTACGAACGTAGCGCGGCGAGCGCGCTACCTACGAGTCAAGGATCCACTCGCTCACGCTCATAGCTACGGAATCAAGTGCTGCTGCGACCCTTCATCTAGGGAATTCCTTTAGTGAGTTCGCGCCGCAGTCCCAATTACGCGCGACGCTATAAGCGGGTATTCTGGCTCCGCAATGAATGCGTACCACCTCTCTCCTTCTTCGACCGATAACCTTAATGGCCGCGGCGACGTTGTCTCGCGTTTGCAGACGTCGGAAATTTTTCGCGACTACCAGCAGGCATTTCAAACCGCGACTGGCCTTCCGCTGGTCTTGCGTGCGGCGGGTTCATTTCAGTCACCGCTGCAGGGCTCCAAGCAGATCAACCCCTTTTGCGCATTGATGGCGGCGAAGAGCAAGACCTGCGCGGCGTGCCTGCAATTGCAGAGCCGCATGGAGAGCGAACCCATGCTCGACAGCAAAACACTCGAATGTCTTGCCGGACTGAGCGAGTCCATGGTGCCAGTACGATTGGGCGAGAAGATCATCGGTTATCTGCAAACGGGTCAGGTGTTCCTGCACGCCCCCACTGAGAAGAGTTTCCGGGCGGCGATGACGCAGATGGAAAAGTGGACCACGGGTGTTGATACGACTCAGTTTCATGCTGCGTATTTTCAAACGCGTGTGCTGACGAAGTCGCATTACGAGGCGGTGGTGCGGCTGCTATCGAGCTTCGCGCAACATTTGTCGCTCGTGAGCAATGAACTCATGATCAAGCAATCCGCCGGCGAACCGCTCGCGGTCACGAAGGCACGTGCGTTTATCGCCGAGAATCTCGGCGAGGATCTCTCGCTTGAGCAGGTGGCGCGTGCGGCGGGGATGAGCGCATTTTACTTCTGCAAGGTTTTCAAAACGGCCACGGGCGTGACGTTCACGGATTACGTCGCCCGCGCTCGTGTTGAGAAGACGAAACAACTGCTCCTCAACCCGCACACACGCGTAAGCGAGGCGGCCTACGAAGCGGGCTTCCAGTCGCTGTCGCAGTTTAATCGCGTGTTTCGGCGGATCGAAGGGCAGACGCCGTCTGACTGTCGCGTAGATCTTCACGGAGCCGAGCCTGCAGCCAAACCCCGATCGACCCTGGCCTTCGCCGCCTGACCGTTGAGCAAGAAATGCACAGCAGAGGGCAACGCCTGCGGAGCGTAAATCCGCCGTCCGCGGTAACCTAACTGTAGCGAAAAAATCTCATGAAAACACGAACTGCCGGAGTTGTGCCTCACGAACCTACGGAAGCTGAAATTCAGCACGCTGCCTACCTGCTTTGGGTCGAGAATGGCCGCCCGGAAGGATGTGACCTCGATCACTGGTGGGCTGCGAAAGAGATGCTCTGCCATCGTCACGGTCGCGACGCCAGGACCCGCCGTCGCGTGCCTGAACTCGTCGGACCTGCGTCCAAAATTTTGTCCGGAAAAAATTAACCCATTCAGTCCATGCCCGTCGTTCCACTCACCCTCACCATCAGTCTCACTCTCGTATTCACATTCGTAATATTCTTCCTGCGTGAGCAAGCGCGCGGTCGCGTCAGCAGCGCTGAACGCGACTCACTGCTGCCGCTTGGGGAAGAAAACCCCCGCCTTGCGCACGCACCCGTGTACATCGATTCAGCCTCCCACGACTGCGGCTGCCACGACGGCGACCGTCCGCCCTGTGCCGGCTGCCTCCGGCGCGGGTAATGCGTGCGCATCCCTTCACGATCTTTTTCGCGCCCGATGTCCGCACGTAAAATCACCCTCGAGTTCAACGATAAAGTAGTCCGCCAGTTCCTTCTCGCGACCGTCATTTGGGGCATCGTGGGAATGTTGGTGGGCGTGTTGATCGCCTCGCAGCTCAATTTTTGGCAGATCAATTTCAAGACCGCCTGGCTCACGTTCGGCCGCTTGCGACCGCTACATACCAACGCGGTCATTTTCGCATTTGTCGGCAACATGATGTTTGCCGGCATTTATTATTCGACGCAGCGACTCGTGAAGGCGCGGCTGGCGAGCGATTTTCTCTCGCAACTCCACTTCTGGGGCTGGCAGGCGATCATCGTCGCGGCGGCAATTACCCTTCCGCTTGGTCTGACACGCGGCAAGGAATACGCCGAGCTGATCTGGCCGATCAACATCGCGGTCGCGTTCATCTGGGTGGTCTTTGCGGTTAACTTTTTCTGGACGCTCGCGCGGAGGCGTGAGCCCAGTCTCTACGTTGCGATTTGGTTCTACATTGCGACGATCGTCACGGTGGCGATGCTCTACATCGTCAACCATCTCTCGTTGCCGACGAGTTTCACGCACAGCTATCCGTTGTTCGGTGGCGTGCAGGACGGCCTGGTGCAGTGGTGGTATGGGCACAACGCCGTAGCTTTCTTCCTGACGACACCGATCCTCGGGATCATGTATTATTTTATTCCGAAGGCGGCGGAGCGGCCGGTCTACTCATATCGTCTTTCGGTGATTCATTTTTGGTCGCTGGTGTTCGTCTACATCTGGGCTGGCCCGCACCATCTTTTGAATACGGCTCTGCCGAACTGGCTGCAGACCCTCGGGATGACATTCTCGCTGATGTTGTGGGCGCCATCGTGGGGCGGCATGCTCAACGGTCTGCTGACGCTGCGCGGTGCGTGGCACAAGCTCCGCACGGATCCCGTGCTCAAGTTTATGGCCGCCGCCGTCACCTTTTACGGCATGGCGACGTTCGAGGGGCCGTTGCTTTCGATCAAATCCGTCAACGCACTCGCGCACTACACCGACTGGATTATCGGGCACGTGCACGCCGGTGCGCTTGGCTGGAACGGCTTTATGGCCGCCGGCATGATCTACTGGCTTCTGCCGCGACTCTGGAACAAGCCGCTCTATTCCGTTTCGCTCGCGAACGTCCACTTCTGGCTCGGGACGGTGGGTATTTTGCTCTACGTCGCCGCGATGTGGACGAGTGGCATTACACAGGGGTTGATGCTCAACGCCACGACGGAGCACGGCACCGTTCTCGCGTATCCGAACTTCATAGACACACTGAACGCCATCCGCTTCATGATGCTCATGCGCGTCGTGGGCGGCGGGCTCTATCTCACGGGTTTCTTCCTGCTCGCCTACAATGTGTGGCAGACGGTCCGCGGCGCGCAGCCCGTGAACGGCACGGTCGAGGTGTTTGAAGACGAGGAAGAGTTCGCGGCGGAAGAGCGTATCGGCGCCCTGGCGACATTCTTCAACCCGCCCGTGATCTTCACCGTGCTCGGCGTCGGTTTCGCCTGCGCATGGATGTTCGGCAACGATCTCGTCAGCATCGTCGGATTGAGCGGCGCGACGATGAGCGTCGTGGGAGCCTATTCCCATTGGGAATCGCGCGGCAAAGCTTGGGCGAGTTGGTATGACCGGTTGCTGGTCAATAGCGCGCCGTTCACCATTCTCACGGTCATCGCCGTTGTCGCTGGTGGGCTGATTCAAATCATCCCCACCGTTGTCGCGCACAACGCGACGAATCTCGAGGATCGCCGGCAGATTCCTTACACGCCACTCGAGCTCACGGGTCGCGACATCTACGTCCGCGAGGGTTGTTACAACTGCCATTCGCAGATGATCCGCACGCTGGTGCCCGACGTGCTTCGCTACGGTGACTACTCACGCCTCGGCGAATCGATTTACGATCATCCGTATCAATGGGGATCGAAGCGCACCGGTCCTGATCTGGCGCGGGTTGGTGGAAAATATCCGAATGTCTGGCATCTTCGTCATATGGAAGATCCGCGGTCCGTTTCCGCGGACTCCAATATGCCAACGTATCCGTGGCTGCTCTCGAATACGGCTGACCTGAGCTCTTTGCCATCGAAGCTCGTCGTACAGCGCACGCTTGGAGTCCCTTATCCAAACTGGACGCCTGAGCAGATCCAGACTCGCGTTGCTGAGCAGGCAAAATCCATCAGCGCAGACCTGCGCACTGCGGGAGCTTATGTCGCCCCAGAAAAAGAAATCGTGGCGCTGATCGCGTATCTGCAGCACCTCGGAAAATACGAATCGCTGCGACCGGCCGCACCGGTAGCCGCAGGTAGCCCGTAGCAAGTACGCGGATTCCGTGCGCCACGAATCTTTTTCTACTCACCACCCGCTACTCACTACTCGCTACTTTTTCTCATGTTTCGCCGACTTGTCCTCGAAAATTCCACCGCGCTTTTTACGATCGTGGCCTTCATCACGGCGTCGTCGATCTTCGTGATGTTCACCTGGCGCGCGTTGCGCATGAAGCGCCCTCAAGTCGCACGCTTTGAAAATCTCCCCTTCGAAACGCCCACTCCGTCCGCCTGCCATGAAGCCGATCAAGCCCACGCCTCCTGAAGACCCGATTCGTCCGCACGTATTCGACGGCATTCAGGAATACGACAAGCGCCTCCCCAATTGGTGGCTCAACACGCTGTATCTCACGATCCTGTTTTGGATCGGCTTCTGGGCGTACGACCAATGGCTACATTTCGGCCAGAGCGGTGCCCAAGTAGTCGATACGGCGATGGCGAAGATCGCCACTGAACGTCTGGCGTTCGCGAAACTGGACGATGCGAGCCTCTGGAAAATGAGCCAGAACCCGACGTTCGCCAAAGCGGGTGAAGCGACGTTTGTGGCGAACTGCGCGGCCTGTCATCTCGCCAGCCTGCGGGGCAAGAGTGAGAATCCCAACGCCATCGGCCCGGACCTCACGGACAAAACGTGGATTCATGGCGGCAAGCCGACTGAAGTCTACGACCTGATCACAAAAGGCGTGCTCACGAAAGGCATGCCGACGTGGGGTCCTGTGCTCGGAGCCAAGAAGATCACCGAGGTCACCGCTTTCATCTTGAGTAAACACCAGGAGGGCGAACCCATCCTGCAAGAAACCATCAAAGTCGCCGCGCTGCCGAACTAGGCGACCACGCTGCCTGATCGTTCCTGAGTTGAGCAGCAAAGCCTGACCAAGCCCAGGCCCGTGACGACACGTGCTCACCCGTTTCTTTCCTTGCCGCTGCACCCGTGCCTGCGCCTTCTCTCGATCTTCCGTCCCGTCAATCCGTCACCACGATCCGCGCTGACGGCTCGCGACCGTTTGTGTATCCGTCCGATTCGCACGGACGGTTCACGAGGGCACGCCGCATTTCCGCAATCGGGTTAATCGCATTTTATCTTTCGCTGCCCTGGATCAAAATTAATGGGCATCCCGCTGTGTTCCTGGATATCGCGGAGCGGCGGTTTCACCTGTTCGGGGTCACGCTCGCCGCGCAGGACATGTGGCTTTTGTTTTTCGTTATTACCGGACTCGGCTTCTCGCTCTTCTTTGTGACGGCGTTGCTCGGTCGCGTGTGGTGCGGTTGGGCCTGCCCGCAAACGGTTTTTCTCGATCACGTTTATCGCCGCATTGAGCGCTGGGTCGATGGCGACGCAGTGAAGCGTCGCGCGCTGAGTCAGGCCCCGATGACGGTTGGGAAAATCTTTCGACGCATCGTCAAACACACGCTTTACCTCGTCGCCTCCGCCGCGATCACGCATCTGTTCCTCGCTTATTTCGTGTCGCTGCCCGAAGTGTGGTCGATGATGCGTGTTGCGCCAGTGGAACATTGGGGCGCGTTTGGCTTCATGGCGGTGGCAACGGGAATTCTCTATTTCAATTTCGCGTGGTTCCGCGAACAGCTCTGCATCGTCATCTGCCCTTATGGTCGTCTCCAGTCGGCGCTGATCGACGAACACTCTCTCGTCATCGGCTACGACGCGACCCGCGGCGAACCGCGGGGCTTTCGCGCGAAGCCCTCCGGTAACCCAATAGGTTACCGAGCGCCGTCGCCTGCGGCGATTTTCCAGAGTGAAAACAGGGTTGCCGGTAACCTATTGGGTTACCGGAAAGCTGACGCTGGTGGCGCGCCAGCGGGGGATTGCGTCGATTGTACTCGCTGCGTGCAGGTTTGTCCGACGGCCATCGACATCCGGCAGGGACTTCAAATGGAGTGCATCGGCTGCACGGCGTGCATCGACGCGTGTGATGATGTGATGACGCGGTTGGGTCGTCCGCGCGGTTTGATCCGTTACGATTCTCAAAAAGCATTTACTGGCGGAAAGACCCGGTGGCTGCGGCCGCGTACGTTTCTTTATGGGTTCCTGCTGCTCGTCGGCGCGAGTGTCGCGACCTGGGCGCTCACGACGGTGAAGCCGGCGAATTTCGGTGTCACCCGCATGACCGGCGCGCCCTACATCATCGATGATACGACGGTGCGAAATCAGTTTCTCGTTCGGATCGTCAACAAACGCAGCGAACCGGTTCGGTTCACGGTGCAATTGTTTCACGCTCCCGCGGATGTTCGCCAAATTGGTTTCAGTGGGATCGTCGAGGTTGGTCCACTCGGGGAACTCGTGCAGCCGTTTGTTTTGCAGCAGCTGCGACGGGCGTATCGCGGACCTTTTGAACTTGAGATCCGAATTGATGATACGGCCGGTACGTTTCATTTGGAGCGCGAGGTCGAGTTCGTCGGGCCCGACGCGCGGCTACTCCGAGAGGAAGAAGAGGAGGCGAAACATGAGCACCACTGATTGCTCTAGCGCGAAGCGTTCCGGTCTGTTGCCAGCGGCGGCTGCCGGTTCTCCGAAACCGTCGCGATTGTGGCTGTGGTTCGTCGCGGCGTTCGCACTTCAACTCGCCGCGTGGACGGCTTGGTTTGTCGTCGCTGCGCACCACAAAGTTCAGGAGGTCCCACTGGAAAAAACGGCTCCGGCGGCCTCCGCACCAACCGCGCGTTAGGATAACGCGCCCACCTGGATGGAACTTGCCGCGATCAACTCTCCCGCCGCCGCGTTTGTGGCCGGTCTCGTCACGAGCCTGCATTGCGCCGGCATGTGCGGACCTCTTGCGTGTTCGCTGATGCCGGTTCGCGGTGACCGTTCGGACGCTCAGACGGTGAGCACAGTCTATCACGTGATGCGCCTCACCGGTTATGCCATACTTGGGGCGCTCGCCGGTGGAGTGGGGCAGGCGCCGCTGACATGGGTATCGCAATCCGCACTACGCTGGTTGCCGTGGGTGCTCGTCTTGTTTTTCGTCGCGCTGGCCCTCCGCTGGGACCGCTATCTGCCGAAGCTCGCCGCGCTGGGACGATTCACCTGGAAACTTCAGTCGTGGATGCGCGGGCGCTCACGCGTCGAAGCTGCCGCCGCGCTCGGGCTCGCCACGCCGCTGCTGCCGTGCGGTCCGTTGTATTTTCTTGTGACGCTCGCGTTGCTTTCAGGATCGGCGCTGCGTGGCACCGAATTTATGCTGGCGTTCGGTTTGGGCACGGTACCGCTGCTGTGGCTCGCGCAGTCTCAGTTTCATTGGGTGCGGCAGAAGCTTTCACCGCTCTGGCTCAATCGCACGCGCGCGGCGCTCGCGCTCACGACCGCGGCGGTCATTAGCTGGCGGTTGCGCGCGATGCTCGGTTTCGCCGGAGCCGATCCATCGTCGTATATTTGTTTTTGAAATGAGCACCGTCGCTTTCGCCGGAGAAGTTCCTCGCTCGCCATCGTCGTTCAACGAGACCAGGGCGCCGCATTCCGGGGGCAAACCGGTTTGCCACCATTGCGGCGCGACGCTGATCGATGAGCGCATGCGCGCGAGCGGGTTTTGCTGCGCGGGCTGCAGCTACGTTCACCGACTCGTACATGAACAGGGACTCGCCGGATATTACCGGATCAAGGACGATATCACCGCACCCGCGGACGCCGCGGTGTTTCAATTGCGCGATTACGGCTGGCTGGAGACTTTGCAGCGCGAGGCGGAGGCTGAGACGGGAGCGCCGCGTTCTCCACGGATTCCTGAACTGATGCTGGATGTACAGGGCATTTCCTGCGCCGGCTGTGTGTGGCTGATCGAGCGCGTGTTTCAACAGCAAGCCGGGGCGCGGGACATTAACGTCAATGCGCAATATGGCACGATGCGGTTACGTTGGGTTCGCGGGGAATTTTCGGCCACGGAGTTTGCGCGCAAGCTGCAAGCTTTGGGCTATCTGGCCGGCCCCGCCGGCGAAATGCCGGTAGAACTGGAAAGCCGTGGTCTCGTTAAACGCATCGGACTCTGCGTGGCGTTCGCGATGAACGTCATGCTTTTTTCGCTACCGGTCTATTTCGGCATGGGTCCTGATTATGAGTGGGCGGGGCTTTTCGGCATTCTGTCGCTCGCCTTTGGCACGCTCAGTCTGCTCGTCGGCGGTACGTATTTTATCAGCCGGGCCATTCGCGCCGTGCGCGAGCGGGCGCTGCACATTGATCTGCCGATCGCGATTGGGATTGTTGGCGCGTACGTCGGCTCGCTCTACGGCTGGTTGGCGGACGAGCCGCGGTTCGTTTACTTCGATTTCGTTGCGACGTTTATTCTGCTGATGCTCGTCGGTCGCTGGGCGCAGGTCGCCGCGGTGGAGCGCAATCGGCGGCGCTTGCTCAGCCAGCAGCCGAAGCCGCAACGCGTCCGGCTCGCTGATGGCAGTGATGTCACACCCGAACAACTACGCGTGGGCCAGACTCTACTCCTCGTGGTCGGACAAACGCTGCCTGTTGCGGCCCGGCTGGAAAGCGCCGAGGCCACGTTCTCGCTCGCGTCGATCAACGGCGAAGCTGAGCCGCGGATTTTCCGGGCCGGGCAGCGCGTGCCGGCTGGTGCGGTCAATATCGGCCGGACGGAGCTTCGGCTGGCAACGCTGCAGGGCTGGAGCGAATCACTGCTCGCTCAATTGCTGCAACCGGGCGAACGCGCTGGGGAACGGCATCTGTTTCTCGAGCGAATCGTACGCGGATATCTGATCGGTATTCTTGTCGTCGCGGCGGCGTCCGGAGTGGGCTGGTGGTGGATGAGTGGCGATGCGGTGCGTACTGGAGCGGTGGTTACCGCGGTTCTCGTAGTGTCTTGCCCTTGTGCGATCGCGCTGGCGTTTCCGCTCGCGGATGAACTTGCCACCGTTGCGCTGCGGCGTCGCGGCGTATTCGTGCGGGAAGGCGATTTGTGGTCAAAGCTGTCGCGCGTTCGCAAACTCGTCTTCGACAAGACGGGAACGCTCACGCTCGAAACTCCGGTGCTGAAAAATCCGGAGGCATTGTCGGCACTCGAGCCTGATGCGCGGGCGGCGCTGCTTGGGCTGGTGCGCGATAATCCGCACCCGATCAGTCAATGCCTGC
>CBRAFL010000063.1:0-18788 GCA_967755055.1 uncultured bacterium | reverse complement strand
GGCACCTTTTGCTGGTCTTTCACCGCTTGATATCCGGGACGAAACGATTCGAAGCGATCGCCGCCGGTCACATATTCGCCCATCGCGATCACGGCTTGGGCGGCAAGGTCCTTCGACCGCGTCGGATCGAGCGGGCGGTCAAACACCACGTGAATTTCCGTGGGACTCGCCGCGTAGGCGAAGACAGGCTGCGGCGCGGATTTGTCGCGATAGGAAATTTTGTAGAGTTTGCCCATGCCCGTCGGACCCGTACCCCAGTCCGGACGACCGCTGTGACACGTCACGACCAAGTCGCCCTGCGGCGTCGGCGCTGCGTCGATGGTTAGCATGCTGAGATGCGCGATGGTTTCATTTCGCGCAACGTAGCCGGCGGCAGATTTGAAAAGCTTCGTGCGATAAATGCGCCCGCGCGACGAACCGGCGATGATCGCGTCGCCGCGCCACCACGCGGGACCAAAGATCGCGCCGCCCTCGGTGGCCGGCTCATTAAAATGCACGCTGCAAATTGACTGATGCTGAGGCGCGTAATCAAAGACGCTCGGCTCATCAATTACGTCGGGCAAATATTTCGGATGGCGCGGTGGAAATCCGTAGTGCCGCCCGCGCTCGATGTGCAACAACTCGTCGAAAGGATTGCCGTTGAAGAGCCACGTTGCGCCCTCCTGATCGGTGGCGAAAAGGTCGTCGGCGGCGTTGAAACCCAGCGAGACGGTGAAGCGAACACCCGTCGCGACGATTTCGCGTTTACCGTCCGGCGAAATTTTCTGAATCGTGCCGCGATCCCAAGTGCGGGTGTACTTCGATTCCTTGGTTTGCGGATCGAGACGATAAGCGTCGCGGATATCCGAGATCCCCAATCCGAAATAAAAATTTCCGGCGCGATCGAAAGCGACGCCGTAAACGTCGAGATAGTGCGTTCCTGGTTTGTCCGGCGGCGCCCAGCCTGAGGCAAACGTCTCAAGCGCAGCCGTGCCGTCGCCTTTGTCGCGAAGCCTCACGATGCGCTGGCGGCTCGCGAGGTAGAGATTTTTGTCCGGTCCCCAAACCATCCCGACGCTGGCGGAAAGCTCGCTGTTTTCGTTTTTGAAAAAATGTGTGACCTTGTCCTCAAGGCCGTCGCCATCGGTGTCTTCCAGCCGGTAAATGTTTCCATCGAACGCGTAGGCGTAGAGTTTTCCGTCCGGCCCATAGGAAAGATTGTTCACATTCGTGAGTTGCACTGGAAGTTCCCGCACCACGAAGCCCGGCACGATCATCTGCACCGGCGGCGGACTTCCCATGAGAGCGAACGGCCGGAGAATGGGCTCACCCGATTCGGCAGCAAAGAGACGGGAAGCGAACGAGCCGAAAAAAATGGCGCCCAAACAGACTGAGGAAAAACACGAGTTAAGTGCGCTGAGCGAACGTTTGCCGTGACGGCCAACACACACCGCCCTTCGGGCACCCCTCTTTCTAGGGGGGACTTCGGCTACCCGGCTTGAAATCCCCTCTAGGAAGAGGGGTGGCGCGCAGCGACGGGGTGTGCGCTGGGGAGTTTTCACACAGTCATTAAAGCAAGCGGGGGTTCGTAGCGTAGATAAAAAAACGTGGCTCCCGAATCCATCACGAGAACCGTGCCCATGCCGAAGACGTGTCGCAAATAAAACACTTACTCCGCCACGGGCGAA
Source organism: uncultured bacterium (assembly GCA_967755055.1). Taxonomy (GTDB): domain Bacteria; phylum Verrucomicrobiota; class Verrucomicrobiia; order Opitutales; family Opitutaceae; genus Opitutus. Next base: position 17,121 of record CBRAFL010000063.1, on the reverse strand, counting down.
ACGCACAGGACCATCGTGCCATACCCGCTTCAAATGACACGATGTCTACATCGTTAACTAGCGTTAAGTGGGAGTGGACAAGAGCGCTCGTCGCGCCGGAAATTTCGGCGTTCCTCAATCGAACCCCTGATATGAAAACTTTCGCGCGCTCACGTTTTCTTTTTTGCGCGGTGTATCTCGCCGGCTTCGGCGGATTCGCCGCATCGACCTTCGCCAAAGATCTGACTTGGACCAAACGGCATTTGTTTATTGGCCCGCATGAAAATGCCGCGGTCGCGGATTTCAATAAGGACGGACACATCGATATCGTGAGCGGTCCAAACGTTTTCTTCGGTCCGGAATTTGTGCCGCAGCCGTATCGCGCGAATCATCTCGCAGCCGACTACATGCACGAAAATAGCGTGCATCCTTACGACGTGGATGGCGACGGTTGGGTCGATATCATCGCCGGTGGCTGGGACGAAGACGGTATCTATTGGTATAAAAATCCGGGCACGAGTGCGGTTGATTCGAAGAAGCCTTGGGAGATGCGGCTGCCGTGGAAAGGTCATCTGCTCACGAAGACGCGCGGCACGATGGAGATGTTCGTCCTGCGCGACTATGAGGGGGATGGCGTGCCGGAACTCCACTCGGCGAACTATCGGCGGCCGCACCCGCTCGAGGTGTTTCGTTTCGCGAAAGCCGAGGATGGGGCGATCATCATGAAACCGTTTGTGCTTGGCGCCGAGGGCGGCGGCCACGGGATCGCGTTTGGCGATGTCAACGGCGACGGCCGCGAAGACGTGCTCTGCGAAATCGGCTGGTACGAGCGCCCGGCGGGCGACATTTGGGCCGGCCCGTGGAAATACCATGCGGAAACAAATCTCAACGCGATGCACCCGAGTTGTCCGTTTGCGGTGAAGGATCTCAACCACGATGGACGTTTGGATATTATTTTCGGCCGTGGCCATAACGTGGGCCTCTATTGGTGGGAGCAGCTCGCGCCGAAGGAAGACGGCACCACGCAATGGAAACAGCACGTGATCGACGAAACGTGGTCACAAGCGCACTGCCTGGCCCTGGCTGATCTCGACGGCGACGGCGAAGAAGACCTCATCGCCGGCAAATGTATTTGGGCGCACGACGGCGGCGATCCTGGCGCGGGTGATCCGCCCGCCATTTACTATTACACGTGGGACCGCGCGAAGCTCGCCTTTACGCGCCACACGATCGCCGCGCCTGGCGAAGGGATCGCGCTGAACCGCCAGTTTTCTGTCGTCGATTTAAGCAAGGATGGGCGGCTCGACCTCGTAGCGCCGAGCAAGCAAGGGCTCTGGGTGTTGTTCAACGAGGGCTTTAAATAGGTTCGCGAGACAGAGCTGGCCCGTAACCGCGTGCGAGTCGGCGCGCACTATCGCGATCTGGTGGCGACGCGTTCGAACACGAAGCTGAAAAGGTGTCGCCTCTCTGAGGGGAATCAGCGAGGCTTGCGCCGGCCTGACGCGCACCAGGAAACCCCGGCCCACCCCGATACGATGCAAACCGCGGCGAAAACTCCCGAGCCGGCGATCCCCAAGGTGAAGCCGCAGTCGTTCTTCAATCGACAGAGGCGTTACCGCATGCAGGCGAAGGTTTGGGCGATTCTGATCGCCGTCGGCGGATGTTTACTGGCGTGGATTTTTGGCTTCATCCTCATCGGCGCGCTGGTCCTCTACGCCGATTTCCTGAGCCGCCTGCTACCGCATCAGCTCACTGAAATCTACGCTTACGTGATGGATCGCACTGGCGGACTCATCGGCGTCAGCGTGGCCGCCGTTTTGTTCACGGCGGGGTTGTGGTGGTTCGCTCACCGTATTTTTATTCGGGATACGTCAACCGGTCTGATCGGGCGGAGCAAGGCGCGACAGCCGGATCCGGCTGATGATGAAGAACAGAAACTTGTTGTCGTCGGTAAAAAGCTGGCGATCACCGCCTCCGCGCCGCTGCCTGCCGTTCTGTTGTTTGATGGACCTGCCATCAATGCCGCCGTCATTGGCGACCGGCCCGAAAGAGCCGGGATTTTGGTTTCACGCGAGCTATTGAACACGCTTGATCCAGAGGAGCAGCAAAGCGTGATCGCGCATCTGCTGGCCAGTGCAATGAACGGTGACCTTCATCTGACGGAGACCTTGCTGCGAATTTTTTATATGATGGGGATCACCGTCACGCTGCTGGATTTGCCCTTCAGTCCGGGCGCACGGAAAACAATCGCGCTCCTCTGGCGTTATGCCCGGCAACCGGACCAAACATCGACGGCGGGTGATGAAATCGAATCCGCCCTCACCCGCTGCTTGCACCCCGACGGGCTCGAGTCGTTGACCATCGTCGTGCGGAAACTGATCGGTGAGGAAACCGATCTTCGCAGCATTGGAAGCACGCTTCTCCTGGTACCCTTGTTTCCCGTTTTCGTCCTGCGCATTGCCACCGGCATCCTTTACGGTGTGGCGTCGCTGCTTATCCTGAGCCCACTGACAGCACTCGTGTTACGGCTGCGTCGCAAGCAATCGGATACGACGACGGTGCAGCTGACGCAGAATCCGGACGCATTGGCGCGGGCATTGATTCATCTTTATGGTCTGGCTCACGTGGTTCCTCAGGCGGGCTGGTCCGAGATGAATTTCATCATCGGGCACGAAGCTGCGAGCTCGCGCCCGTTCGATCGCTTTCGGGCTCGAATCGCAGAAGCGCTGACGACGGCGAATAACTTCAATCATCGTCTGCGGGGCACGACGCCGGCGATCGTCAATGCGGCGGCCACCGCTCAGCGCGGCAACACAGTCGCGGGCCATAATTTCGTCTTCGGTTTTCACCCGCCCCTCGGCATGCGGATCGTGCAACTGAAGAAAACGGGCGCGAAGGCGGAGTGGACTGAACGCAAAGATTATAGCAGCTGGATCATCGCGGCGGTAGTGGCGGCCGTTGTGGTTGGAGTGTTGCTCCTTGCGCCACTGTAGTCGGTCAGCGCGACCGTGCCGTTGAAAAGCCGATCGCTGGTAGTTTAGCGTCTACACGCCTGGGTCGCTCATCCGTTCGGCGCGAGATGCCGTAGTTTGTCCGGGTTGCTGATGATATAGACGTTGCTCACCCGATCGCCGGCGATGTCGAAGGAGAACGCGTAGTGGACCTGCCCTTCCGAAGACATCACGAGGCCTGGGCAGCCATTGATGTCCGCAGCCCGTCGTTCCATTTTCGCCATGAACCGCGGCCAGATTCCGACGAAGAAACGACTCACGAAGTCCGTCCCCCGGATCGGATGGCCCGCCGCCTTCACTCGTCCACCGCCGTCGCTATAAACGGTGGGTTCCTCCGCGAGCAGCGCCAGCACGTTCTCCACTTTGCCGGTCGCCGCGGCGGCGACGAATAGCTCTGCCAATTGCCGAGCCTGCTCTGTCGGTGGTGGCGACGGCTTGGCGCTCGCCTGCAACTCCGCCTTCGCGCGTCGCACAATCTGACGACAGTTGGCCTCGCTCTTCCCAACGATTGTCGCGACGTCGCCGTAATCGTAATCGAAGACTTCGCGTAGCAGAAACACCGCGCGCTCCACCGGCCCAAGCGACTCGAGCATCAGCATGAATGCCATCTTCAGAGAATCAGCGAGTTCCGCTGATGCATCCGGATCGCGGTCGGTCGTCGTCGGCATCAGCGGTTCCGGCAGCCACACGCCGTAATACTCCTCCCGTTCGCGCCGCGCCGAACGCAGTTGGTCGATGCAGAGCCGGGTCATGGCCGCCACCAACCATGCCTTCGGCGACTGGATCCCGGCGGCATCCTGTTTTTGCCACCGTATCCAAACTTCCTGCACCATGTCCTCGGCTTCGGACACGCGGCCCAACATGCGATACGCAAGGCCGAACAGCAGCTGGCGATGAGCGTTGAAGATCGCGATCACAGGCGTGAGAGCGGGCGCCAAAACCGTTACGCTGAAGCGTGCACAGGCAAGCGGCTGAGCCAATCGTCAAAACGTGTCACGCCGAGACGGGCGCCAGCGCCGGGGGTAAGACTCTGGTCATTCAACTCCACGCCGAAATAACGTGCCTTGGCATCAGTAATGACGGTCCGCGTATCTCCCGTCGCGTTGAGAAATTTTCGCACGAGTTCGTCCTGCCGAATGGGCTCGGGACCCGCGATCTCGACCATGCGGCTGGCGGGCGCTTCGAGCGCCACGCGGGCCAGTGCCGCAGCGACGTCGTCCGATACGATCGGCTGCATCAGCGCCGACGGGAGCCGTACGGTCTGCCCTTGAGTGGCGTTGTCAGCGATGCCTTTGACGAACTCGAAAAACTGGGTGGCTCGGACAATCGTGTACGGAACTTTCGATGTGGTGATCAGGTTTTCCTGCGCCAGTTTCGCACGGAAGTAACCGCTCGCGAGCAAACGCTCCGTCCCGACGACCGACAGCGCGACGTGATGACGCACACCGGCGGCGACTTCCGCAGCGAGCAGATTGCGAGTGGATTTTTCGAAAAACTCCAGGACAGCCTTGTCCTCCCAAGCCGGGGCGTTCGAGACGTCGACCACGACGTGCGCGCCGGTGAACGCGGTGGCGAGTCCCTCTCCGGTAACCGTATTAACGCCTGAGGAGGGTGATGCCGCGACGACATCGTGACCGAGCTGACGGAGTTGCTTGACTACTTTAGTGCCAATCAGGCCGCTGCCGCCGATCACCACGATCTTCATGTTCTTACTTGAATCGTTTTGGGTGGATTTTGTGTTCATCACTAATCTAGACGAACCAGTTTTTGATTTGTGACAGGGTTGGATCCACGCCGCCGGCCGCGGGTTCCGAGCAATGAAACCGTGCTCGACGGGATAGCGACCGTTGTCCGCCTTCCGCCCGCGGATCAGCCCGTCGCACGACTGCGCCACCAGATGACTGCCACGGCGACGACGGTGCCGAGCGCCATGAGTGCGTAGCCCAAAGCGAGCATCAGCATCCAGGCGGTGCCGGCGCCGGGACCAGAACTGGGTTGGTGGTAGGTCATGCCCTCGCAGTAGTGTGTCGTTGCGACGGCGAGCCCGATCGCGATCGCGAGGTCGATCCGGACCAAAAGCCACCATCGACCGCCCGCGGCCAAAAAGAAAAACGCAAAGGTGAGCGGGACAAAAATCAACGGCAACACGGCCCAGTAGCGGTCGAGCCAGCTGGTGATCGCCGGATCGGGTGCCAAATTGCGCCGCGTCGCCACTCGCACGAGCACACAGGTGAGCACCCAGTATAGTTCGGGGCCGAGCATATAGGGAAGTACGCGGTTCATTGATTTGTGTTTAGGGAGGTCCGAAAACCGGGTCAGAGGAAAATCGCCACATAAGGCTCAGAAAGCACAAAAGAGAACTCCCTGCTTCGGGTCGAAGGCTTCGTTGAAAATAAACTCTCACGGATGGTCGCGCGTTAGGGCGTGTCTTCGAAACAGAAATCTGAATCCCGGAGGAGGACCGCTAATAGGATTTTCCAATGGGCAAATCTTTATACAGTGGCTTTGGCTAATCGCCTGCGCCTTGAGGTGATTGGAATCCGCTCATCGCGGACTGCGATCAGCAGGCCCCAGTTCTTATTCTGGAGCCGATCAGGCGTAAGGGTACCCAAGGATCTGCCCATTGGCAGATCCCATGAGCGGTTTCCTCCCGCCGGGTATTTCGAAGACACACCTCAATTAACGGTTATGGAGAAAACACACCTGCCCCTCCTGCAACACTCCGGGATTGAGCTCAAACGCGACCTGAAATAAACCGCATTCAATGATGATCAAATCCGGCTTGGGGTTGGCCGTCGCTGTCGTCGCCTTCGGATTATTTTGCGTGGGGCAGGATGGATCGCGTTGCGACTCATCCGGAGCAACCGCGCGGCGATCATCTCTACGCTGCCCCTGCTTCCTGAACAAATCATCGCAGTGGAGTCCCCCGGCGAGCTCGTCGTGAGCGTCGAAGTTCCGCGCATGGCGACCGACTATCGCCAGTGGGAATTCGAGTTCGTTGATGCCAACACCCGCCGAATTCACTCCATGAAGTATGGCGGACCGAGAGCGACCGGCACAGTCACTGGCATCTCAACCATCAAAATTCCAATTGGCCGCCTCACTTTCGCGGAGCCACACACGTTGACTCTCCGCGTAAAGGGACTGGCGCCGGACGTGAATTACTCAACGTATCACGTGGTCCTCGCTCGGCCGCACCTCGCCCGGATGGCGCTACAGATCGTCGGTTTGGTCCTGTGCGGAGTGGGAACGCTGCTGAGTCTGCTGAGGGGCCTCTGGTTGATGGGCGTCCTTAAAGCTTCATGAGCGTTCCCGGCGATCCGGCAGCGTACAAACCGAGTTGGTTAAATCAGGGCAGCCTCACGGATGCCCTCTGCCATCTCGGGCCAAAAACAGTCAGCGCCAGCCCGGCGATAACGAGAGCGGCGGCGGCCATTTTCCAGGCTGGTAGCGATTCTCCGAGCATCAGTGCCGAACTCAACAAACCGACGACTGGCACCAGCAGAGCGAACGGAGTGACCGTGGTCGCCGGGTGATGAGCCAGTAACCAACTCCAGAGTGAATACGCCACCAGCGTCGAGAGATAGACAATATAGGCCAGACTCAGCAGTGCCGTCCCTCCCACGTGGGCAAGGCTGTGGACAATCAGCTCCGGTCCCTCGAAGGCGAGCGATGCCACCGCCATTGGAACGGGCACCACCAAGCTACCCCACACCACCAGCGCGAGCGGATTGACCTTGCCGAGTCGCTTCGAGGTAAAATTGGCGAAGCCCCACGACATCGCGGCGAGCAAGAGGCACACCAAGCCGGCCACCGTGACGTCTCCGCTCGTGTGCAGGCCCACCACCACAAATCCCGCGCCGGCGACGAGCGCGCCCGCAATCTGCGCGATGGAAATGCGCTCCTTTAACACCGCTGCGGCTAAGGCCATCGTAACGAACACCTGGAATTGGAGTACGATCGAGGCGAGTCCGGCGGGCATGCCGAGCTTCATTCCAAGAAACATAAATCCGAACTGAAACCCGAACATGGTAAAACCAAAGGTCAGTAGCTGACCAACCGGCACAGGCGGTCGGCGCAGAAAAAACACCGCCGGGATGGAGACGAACACAAACCGCAGCGTGCAAAGTAGCAATGGCGGCAGATCATACAGCGCCAGTTTGATGGCCACAAAGTTGCTGCCCCAGATCGTAACGATCAGAAGGGCGAGTAACAGATGGCGAAGTGACAGAGCGGCGGCGGACATAAAAGGATGAAAACCAAATAGTCTTCGACGGCATTGGCGTCGCGCCAATTTATTGGAGCGGTTCTCCACTCAGGTTCGCATCTTTATTTCGAATACAGACCCGAGCGCATCGCGCGCCCGGTTTCCGGTCGGACGCTCGATCATGAAAGCCGGACGCCTGAGCAAGCGGCGCCCACAGCGCAGCAGATTCGAGCGGCGGCTGACGTTGTTGCCCAAAGAAGAGGCAAAAAGCGGCGTCGCCGCCGGCAAAGCGGCCGCAACCCAAATTCTGCAGCAGCGCCGCAGCGATACTGCGGACAGCATGTGTCGAAACATCCTCGGCACTTCGTAAACTGAGCTGGAACGCATCAACCCCAGCGCAAACGGCCGGCGGGAACGTTTACCACTTCCTACCGATTTATCAGAAAAACCGAAGAGTACAGTGACTCGGATTTTCCGAATGGGGTGCCGAAAATCAGTTGGCCGAAATTTCAGTCAGCTGCTTTCGGTCCGCAGAGCGCACCCGCCGGCAGCTCGCGAAAAAACCCCAAGCGCCGAGTCCGCCGGCGACACCGAGCCACGCGAGCGATGCGGTCCATGAAGACGATAAACCAGCCGACGCGCCGCAAATCTCCGGTCCACCCACTCCGATGGCTGCGCCAACGCCAGCGTAGGCCAGCACGCATAACAGGCATTTGGGCGTGAGCGCGAGCAGCGCCGTCGGCAGCAACCACCGGACGACGCGGCTCCGGGAAAAAACCTCAATGCGTCGCGACAGCATCGGCGGGCTGGTTGTAACGGTCGTGATAGCGGATCCATCCCATATCATATTCGAGCCCGTCCTCGTCCCGCCCCTTCGGCACGAGATCGAGCAGGTCGTAGGTGGTCATGACCACTTCCACTCCGCGGCCGTACGTGGAGTAAGTGTGGTAAACATTACCGGCTGCGTCCTTCGCAAAGACGCTGATGCCGGGTGCCTCCTCGTGTGGAAATGTCCGCTGCGCGTAGTTGTAGTTCACTTTACTGCCGGCCATTTCCTTTTCCGTGAAGGAGACGTGGAAATCGTAGTTGAAGTCGGTGCCTTCGGACGAGACCCAGTTAACGGCCCAACCCAGCCGCGCCTTGAACGGCGCGATTTCCGTCAGCGGAGCATGCGAGATCGCAGCGAACGCGACGTCGCGGGCGTTGAGGTGCGGAATGGTTGGAGCGAAATGATCCATCATGAACGAGCAGCTCTTGCAGCCCTCCTCCCAGCCGGGACCGAACATGAAGTGCTGGACCATAAGCTGGCTGCGACCCTCGAACAAATCGGCCAGTGACACCGGGCCACTTGGTGAATCGAAATGGTAGGGCTTCTCGACTTTTACCCACGGCAGTTCGCGGCGACGCGTGGCGAGTTGATCGCCGAGTTTGGTGTATTCCTTTTCCTGACGCAGGAGTTCGCGACGGGCCGCGAGCCATTTTTCTGGGGAGACGACGATGGGTTTTTCGAACGACTTGGTTTTCATGTGATGTGGTTTCTGTTATTTATAACGACGATTGAGCGGGTTGATTCAGGACAGGGATGTGGCAGGGCAAGGCAGTGGCCTTGGTTGGGTCTGACGTGGAACAGCGAAGATAGCTCTAGAGAGCCAATCTTGCCGAAAATTTTTCGACTGAGTTAGCTCTGTGGTGCGGCCGTCCGCAGTTTTGCGTATTCGGGCACGAGCTTCGTGTGCATCGCCCAAAAAGGAGGGCGCGGTGTACCTTCGAGTTCCGCCGCGAGGAGGGCGAGATGCGTGTGCCAGCCCGACGCGTAGTTGGTGAGGTCTGCCTGCTCCTCGGCGCCACGAGCGCGGTGAGTGAGGACCAGCACTACTTGCTGCCCTTGCGGCGTCAGCTCGAAGGTGACTTCGGAATCATCACTACCAAAAGTATAGACGAGCAACCGCGGCGGCTCGCACCGGAGCACGCGGCCTTCGAAGGTCACACCAGGATCCTGGACCTGGGCGTATTTCGCCGGCGGCGTCTCGTTCGGCGCGAGGTTTTTGTGCACCATCTTAAATTCGGCCTTCCCGCCGACCTTCTGCTCGAGCACGCCGCCGCCGAACCAGCGGGCACGTTTTTCCGAATCGGTGAGATATTCCCAGATGCGCTCGATGGGGCCAGGCAGTGTCCGCACGAGCCGCACTTCGCCAGGACCGTTGAACTTTCCGTATTGTTCGTTGATTTTCATGAGGAGGTTTTCTTCTTCGCTTTCTTTGCGTTCGCTTCGTCCTCGGCGCGCAGCTCGCGCTCCAGGGCGTCGAGGCGCCGTGACCAAACCGAGCGGGTTTTCTCCAACCAGTCTTCGAGGTCGTCGAATCCGTCGGGATTGAGTGCCTGGATGCGCGACTGGCCCTCAGCACGCGTCGTAACGAGGCCGGCTTCCCGCAGCACGTTCAAGTGCTGGGAAATCGCCGGCGCACTCATCTCGAATTCCTTGACGAGTTCGCCCGCCGTCCGCTCGCGCACGGCGAGCAGTTCAACAATGCGCCGCCGCGTTGGATCGGCGATGGCTTGTAGGCTTTGCATGCCGACTATCATTAAGCACAAACTTAATTAAGCAATAACTAAATTGTCTGGGACGTGTTTTTTCGCTTCCCGCTTGGTCTCAAGGTCGAACCAGCGCGTTAGGATAACGCTCCCCACCCGTTCAACCCGCCGTCACTTCACCAGCGCCGTCGCTCCATCGATAATCCTGTCCCACTGCACCGCGGGTCCCGGATCGGTTTTATTGGCCTGGATGTGATAATGACCGAGCACGCCGTGATAAGTTTTAAGCTCCTCGTCGGATAATTTTTTCGAAACGAGTTTGCCGTTCGCGTCGCGCGGATAATCGCACCGAATGCCAGGAAAGACTTTGCACAACGCCGCTGTGAGTTTGATGAGCGCGGCGTATTGCTCGGGCGTGAAATCGTATTGAATGAGGTCGGTGTCCTGCACCACGCCGCGCACGGGCTCAGGCCGCGCAGGATGGCCGACGAAATTTTTCGTATGGATCATCGGATCACCGACGTCCTCGGGGATTTTGATGTACGGACGTCCATGCGCGTCACGTTGGTACCACTCGTCGAGCACTTTCGTATCGTTCGGCGGATAAGCGCCCATATTGGCAATCTCAATACCGACCGAACGGCTGTTCGAAATCGTCGCGTGCCAGGCCCGCTCCTTTAAATCCAGCGTCTGATAAATCGTGCCATCGATATCCAACATGAAGTGGACACTCAGCCCGCGGTGGTCGTGCAGTGCATCGAAGCAGACTTTGCTCACGCCGCACATGTCATAGTGCAGCACGAACTGATCGACCACGCGCTGGAGCGTCGGCAAATCCCACCCGCCGCCGCGCACACGCTCGATCTCGTCGGGCGTGAGCGAGTTCGTGCGCAAGCCATAACGATTCGGCGTGGTCAGTTCTTTCACCGCCGCCTTCGACTCCTCCCAACCGCTCTCGGTATAAGGACTGAATCGCCGCTCGACGCGGTAACCATCGTAACCGCCCGGATCCATCCACGTGATCACGCGCGTGCCGGTGTGGAAAAGCTGCCCGGCGACCACGATCTCGTCGCCTTTCCGCGGCACGAACGTCCGCGACCGTGCGAAATGACAACCTGAAAGCATCATCGCCAGCGAGCTGAGCACCGCCGCTGCGAGCAAGGTCGATCGACACCTCGCGTCAGACGTGCGCGTCATGTGCGTCCCCGTAGCGGCAGGCGTCCCTGCCTGCCGTTCTCGATCTCCGAACACTGCAGGCACGGAGGCCTGCCGCTACGCACGGAAGCAAGACGTCGTTGAGACCAATCTTCCATATGACCTAAATCGCGAGTCGCGCTTTGCGCTTCAACGCGAGCACTCGCTCATAAGACGCGTTGATGCGCGATTCGGAAATGCGCCCGGACTCAACCGCGTGCGCGAGAATATCAATCGCACGTCCCGCGATCTCGGGATCATAACCCAGATTGTTGCCGAAGCAGAGTACGTCGATGCCCGCTTCAATCGCAGCCGGAACGGAATTTTCCAAACCGTAATGACTGGAAATCGCCTTCATCTCCATGTCGTCGCTCGTGATCACGCCAGTGAATCCCAACTTCTCGCGCAACATCCCCGTAATGACCGCGCGCGACAGCGTCGCGGGACGATCGGGATCGAGCTTCGCATTGAAGACGTGCGCCGTCATGATCACATCGCACAAGCCCGCCTCGATGAGCCGCTGAAAAGGAATAAGCTCCCTCTCGTGCCACCGTTGCGTGACATCGACCAGGCCGAGATGCGTATCCCCGGCGGCGCTACCGTGACCGGGAAAATGTTTCGCACACGTCAACACGCCGTGCGCGCGGTGTGCTTTGACGAACTCCGCCGCATGTCGCGCAACCTTCTCCGGATCGCTCGAAAAACTCCGCCCCTTGCCCTTGATAATCGGATTGTCCGGATGGGCATCGAGGTCGACGACCGGCGCGAGGTTCAGATTGATGCCGAGACTCGCGAGCGTCTTTGCAGTGATCTCAGCGTGGCGAAAGGTTTCGGCAAGTTCGTTTAACCGCCCCAAATCCTCATGCGAGGTACTCTCGGGAAAACCGTAAACGGGTTTCAAGCGATTGACGCGTCCGCCCTCCTGGTCGATCGAAACGAGCAACGGCGCGCGAGCTTGCGTCTGCAAGAATTCGACCAGTGCCTTCACCTGCGCCGGCGACTCCACGTTACGCCGCTGCAGCGTCGTATCCGCCATTTCCTGATCAAACAGGATCACACCGCCGATGTGATGCTCGCGCAGATCGCGAACGATCACGTCGCATTCCGAAGGCGAGGTGCCACGGAAACCAACGATGAGCAGTTGGCCGATTTTTTCGCGGAGAGTGAGAGGCGCGAGTACTGGAGTCATTCCGATGGCTGAGAGCCTCCAGCATGCGACGCGCCGTGCGTGAACAACAACTACAAACACCTTACGAGCCCGCGAGGCTGGCGAACCGCCTTCTAAAACAACTAGAACAAAAACGGTTTCCGGTTACACTGGGCGGGTGAGCAGGCGCACACCAATCCCCTCGGCCTCTCAAAGCGCTGTCCGCGCTATCGTCCTCTCAGGTCGGGCGCTGACCACTGCGGAGGTTCACGCGGTCGCCGCCGAAGGCGCCTCCGTGCGGCTCGCAACCGCGGCGCGCCGGAGCTTGCAAACGAGTCGCCGCGCGCTCCTCGCGGCGGCGGCGGACGGCGCTCCGCATTACGGGGTGAACACCGGCTTTGGTTCTCTCGCGCGCCAGCGGATCGCACCCGACGAACTCGAAGCGTTGCAGCGCAACCTCGTGCGTTCACACGCGGCGGGCGCAGGCGCACCGTTGCCGGAGGGCATCGTGCGCGCGACCATGCTCTGCCTCGCGGCTTCGCTGGCGCGAGGTTGTTCCGGCGTGCGCCCTGAGGTCGTCGAACAGATCCTCGCATTTCTCAACCGAGGCATCACCCCCGTCGTGCCGGAGATCGGTTCAGTCGGCGCGTCGGGCGACCTCGCTCCACTTGCTCACATCGCGCTCACGCTGATGGGCGAAGGCCGGGCGTATCTGCGCGGACGTGACATGGCGGCTATCGACGCCTTGAAGCGAACGAAGCTGAAGCCGTTGACGTTCGCCGCGAAAGAAGGACTCGCCCTCATCAACGGCACGCACCTTATGGCGGCGCGACTCGCGCTGTTGCGCACCGAGTGGGAAAACGTGCTCCCTGCCGCGCTGATCGCAATGGCGATGTCGCTTGATGCGTGCCGCGCAACCGATGCGTTTCTCAACGCGCGAGTTTACGCGGCGCGCAACCAGCCCGGCGCAACGGCGATCGCGGCGGAATTGCGTCGGCTCATTCGCGGCAGCCGAATTCTTCCGTCGCACCGCGAGAATGATCCGCGCGTGCAGGACCCCTACTCTTTCCGCTGTGCGGCCATCGTGCTTGGCGCGGTGGGCGATACGCTGCGTGGCGTGTGGTCGGCGCTCGCGCACGAACTCGGCGCGGTCACGGATAATCCACTCGTCTTTGCCACAGCTACGGGCCGCCAGGGCGACGAGGTCATTGTCTCGGCCGGAAATTTTCACGGGATGCCGGTCGCGCTGCCGCTCGATGTGCTCGCGATCGGACTCGCGCACGTCGCAGGCATCGCGGAGCGACGGATCTATTACATGATTTCGGCGTTCGATCCCGAGTCGCACCTGAAACCGTTCCTCACCTCGAAGCCGGGGTTAAATTCGGGGCTGATGGTTTCGCAGTACACGGCAGCGGCGGCGTGCAACGAACTGATCGGCCTCGCGAACCCGGCGAGCGTGGTGAACCTGTCGACCTGCGCCGGAATGGAAGATTACAATTCGTTCGGCCCGCGCTCGGCCGCGAAAGCGGAACGCGCGGTGGATTTGGTCACGACGGTCGTTGCCATCGAACTCCTCTGCGCAGCACAGGGGCTCGAGTATCACCGGCCGCTTCGGTCGTCACCGGCGGTCGAATACGCGCACTCGATCATTCGACGCCACGTGAAGAAGTTGACCGCAGACCGGCCGCTCGCACCGGACATCGAGGCGATCCGCAACCTCATCCAAGCCGGAGCATTTCGGCCGCTGGTGAAACTTCGTTTTTGATCCATGGCAGCAACTGTCACTCGTAAATCAGCAGCTCGCGTGGTGCGCGCACCACGCGGTTCCGTTCTCTCGTGCAAGAGCTGGGTGACGGAAGCGGCGCTGCGGATGCTGATGAACAACCTCGATCCCGAGGTCGCCGAAAATCCCGCCGAGCTGATCGTTTACGGCGGCCGCGGGAAAGCCGCGCGCAACTGGGCCTGCTTCGACGCGATCGTCGCGTCACTCCGCGCGTTGAACGATGACGAAACGCTGCTCGTCCAGTCCGGCAAGCCGGTCGGGATCGTGCGCACGCACGTCGACGCTCCGCGCGTGTTGATTGCCAATTCGAATCTCGTGCCGCACTGGGCGACGCAGGCGAACTTCGACGACCTGGAAAAAAAAGGCCTGATGATGTTCGGCCAGATGACGGCCGGTTCGTGGATCTACATCGGCACGCAGGGAATCTTGCAGGGCACGTACGAAACGTTTGCCGAAGTCGGCCGGCAACACTTTGGCGGCATGCTCGCCGGAAAGTTATGCGTTACGGCCGGCTGTGGCGGAATGGGCGGCGCGCAGCCACTCGCAATTACGATGGCGGAAGGAACCTGCCTGATCGCCGACGTGGATCTGAGCCGGTTGAAAAAACGCCGCCATGACTGCTATCTCGATGAAATCGCGCCGTCGCTCGACGAAGGCATCGAGCGTGCGTTGCGTTATGCCGCTGAAAAGAAAGCTCGCAGCGTCGGAGTCGTGGCCAACGCGTTGAGTTTGCTCGAGACGCTGCTCGCTCGCGGGAGCACTCCGCATGTGCTGACGGATCAAACGAGCGCACACGATCCGTTACACGGATACGTGCCAGTTGGATTCACGCTGAAGGAAGCGCTCGCGCTGCGCAAAAAAGATCCCGAAAAGTATCAGCGCGAAAGTCTCGCCACCATGAAACGGCACGTCCGTGCGATGGTCGCCTTGATGAAACGCGGCGCGAAGACCTTCGACTACGGCAATAATCTCCGGCAGCGCGCACACGATGCAGGATTGAAGGAAGCGTTCGTATTTCCCGGTTTCGTGCCCGCTTACATTCGTCCACAATTCTGCGTCGGGCGCGGACCGTTTCGCTGGGTGGCGCTGTCGGGCGACCCTGCTGATATCGCAGCGACCGACCGAGCGTTGATGGAGCTTTTCCCGAAGGACAAATCACTCCACCGCTGGCTCACGCTCGCCGCTGAGCACGTCGCATTTCAAGGACTGCCCGCGCGGATCTGCTGGCTCGGCCTGGGCGAACGAGACAAAGCCGGGCTCCTGTTCAACCAAATGGTCCGAGATGGTCGGTTGAAAGCGCCGATCGTCATCGGGCGTGACCATCTCGACTGCGGCTCGGTTGCGAGTCCGAACCGCGAGACCGAGGCGATGAAGGACGGCTCGGACGCGATTAGCGATTGGGCGATTCTCAATGCGCTCGTGAATACGGCGAGCGGCGCATCGTGGGTCAGCTTTCACCATGGCGGCGGTGTCGGCATTGGATTCAGCCAGCACGCGGGCCAGGTCATCGTCGCGGATGGAACGAGGGACGCGGCGCGCCGGTTGGAGCGCGTGCTCACGAATGATCCGATGATGGGAATCTTCCGGCACGCCGACGCCGGCTACGCGGAGGCGCAGCAATGCGCCGACCGCCAGCGCGTCAGAATTCCGCTGCGAACGTGGTCACGATGAAAATTCCGCACACAAATCCGGCAACGTGGAACGGAGTTACGCCTGATCGATTCGCGGCAACGATCCTCCAAGGGGCGCCGGACCGGTGTGCAGTTGCTCTGCTCGGACTCGCCGATGACACGGGCGTGAAACTCAATAACGGTCGCGTCGGCGCTGTGCATGGACCGTCGGCGTTTCGCTCCGCACTCGCTCGACTAGGCGCCGCGGAACCAGCGGGATGGACATGGCCTCGCGTATTCGACGCAGGCGACGTATCGCCGGGCGGCTCGCTCGACGAAACCCATCACCGGGTGACTGAGGCGACCTCAGCGCTGCTGGAACTTGGCTTGCTGCCCGTCGCAATCGGTGGCGGTCACGATCTCACGTTTCCTTTCGTGCGGGCAGTCGCAGATAAATTCCCACCACTCGCGGGAATATATTTCGACGCGCACCTCGACGTTCGTGAAACAGCCGGATCAGGCATGGCGTTTCGTAAAATCGTGGAGGAATGCGGTGTGACCACGCTGCATCTTCACGGCTGTCGGCGATTCGTGAATACGCGAGAGCACGACACGTGGTTTCGCGCGAAGGGCGGGCGGGTGTACGACGACGGCGGGGCGCCGCTTTTACCCGTCGAGGCACGGTATCTGTTTGCGAGCTTCGATCTCGACGTGCTCGACATGGCGTTCGCGCCAGGCGTCAGCGCGCCGAATCCAGCGGGTTGGACCCCTCGCGAAGCTGAACGCTGGGTGTTCGCGTGCGGTACAGATGTGCGCGTGCGATGCTTTGACCTGATGGAGCTTTGCCCGCCACACGATGAGGGCGGACGCACCGCGCGGCTCGCTGCGCATTTGTTTCTTACGTTTCTCGCGGGAGTCGCGGGTCGGCCATGAGCCTCATCATCCGTCACGCGCGCATTCTTACATTGGCCGGCGCAAACCGGCCGCGTCGAGGCGCGGCGCTGGCGGATCTCGGTGTAATCCCACGCGGCGATGTGCTGATCCGCGATGGCCGGATTGCGGCGGTCGGCGAAAAGCTCGGTGACATGGGTGACACAGAAACCATCGAAGCGGACGGCCGCGTGTTGATGCCCGGTTTCATCGACTGTCACACCCACGCGTGTTGGGCGGGCGATCGCCTCGACGAATGGGAATTGAAGCGGCGCGGCGTGTCGTACCTGGAAATCCTGCAACAAGGCGGCGGCATTCTCTCGACGGTGCGCGCCGTGCGCGGAGCGACGGAAGAAGAACTTGCTACGACCACGCTCCAGCGTTTGCACGCGATGCTGCGCGAAGGCACGACGACGGTCGAAGTGAAGAGCGGCTACGGACTCTCGACGTCGGACGAATTGAAAATGCTGCGCGCGATTCGTCGCGCGGCGGCGCGGTGGCCCGGGACGGTGGTGTTGACGGCGCTGCTCGGTCACGCGTTCGAGGGCGAACATGATGCATTCGTCGCGCGGACGATCGAAGAGACGCTACCCGCGATCTCGCGCGAGTTCCCGGGAATCACCGTCGACGCCTATTGTGAAAAAGGCGCATGGTCGCGTGAAGCGTGTGTGCGGTTATTTGAATACGCGGCGACGCTCGGACATCCGGCGCGAGTTCACGCGGATCAA
>CBRAFL010000062.1:0-18885 GCA_967755055.1 uncultured bacterium | reverse complement strand
GGGCTTGCCGAGCAACAGATTAGGAACGTCGCGCGGCTCGCGCGCGACCTACACCGCACAGCGAGCTTTCCCACAGTCTGGCGAGCGAGTGAATGAAGTACCACTCGCTCACGCTCGCAGCTACCTCTTAATCGTAGCCGCACCGGTTACGGTGCGTTCCGAAAAAATCCCAATCCCGCACGCTCACGCGTGCGGCTACGCTATCACGCTGACGTCCCGCCCTACCACTTCACTTCCCCCGCGCCTGCGCCACTTCCAATCTCAACGCCGCCAGCGAAACAAAAATATCGCGCAAAAACGCAACCAACGCCGCCACCAGAAATAAAATCGCCGCGGCGAACAGCACGAGCATCAGCTCACCGAGATCGCGGTGCAGCAACGCCCCGACAAATATCGCGATCACCAACGCCGCTGACATCAACATGCTCGCCGTCGCCGCGGTCAGGGCGAGCCGGACAATCTTCGCGCGCCGCCACGTGAGTTCGAGTTGAGTTTCCAACGGCTGCCGCTCCGCCGGCCCCGCCTGCTTGAGCTGCGTCGCATATAAACGCGTGCGATCGATGATCCGCCCCATTCGGTTCGTCATCGTCAGCAACAACAGCCCCATGCCCGAGATCAAGATCACAGGCGTGGTGGAGACCTGAATAATGGGAATCAGTGAACTGGTCGGCATCGAATCCATCACTCAAAGCCATACCACCCCGCGAGAACGCGCAACATCGGTTTGCCTCGCCGTTATCATGGGCGCATCTCCGAATTGTCGGTGAAGAGTAGCGCAGGCTTCCAGCCTGCATCCGGCAAAGAAGAAGGCAGGCAAGATGCCTGCGCTACGTTGGACGGTGGCCACCGACAACTCGGAGATGCGCCCTTATCGTGAGCTGGCGCCAACCACCTTGACGCCTGGAAGCAGTAGCTAGACGGTAGCTACATGACGAAATTAGGGAAACTTTTTACCACCGGTGGCTCGCAAGCCATTCGACTGCCGAAAGAATTTCGTTTTCCCGGGACAACCGTTCAACTGCAGCGAACACGTGCTGGAGTTTTGGTGACACCCGAGAAACGAGATGGTGACAAGCTGCGTGCGACACTGCGCAAACTGGCAGGATCCTGCCCCGATTTTCCGGACGTGCCGCGGGATCTTAGACTGCGATGATTTTCCTGCCCGACACCAACGCCTGCGTGAAATTCTTACGAGAGCGGGATGAGGCGTTGGTGTCTCGATGGCTTAACGAGGCACCTTCCTTGCGCCTCAATGCGGTGATCGTCACTCACAATACGACCGAATTTGCGAGGGTCCCCGGCCTGAAAGTCGAAGACTGGCAAACGCTCTGACGCTCGTGCCTCAGACAGCCGCAAGCTCCATCACCGGCGTTGTCGAACGCATCATTTTCCTGAACGAGGAAAATCACTATACGATCGCGGAATTCCGTCCCGATCTCCCCGCGAACGCCTCCCCGAAGGAACGCGCCGAGCCCGTCACCATCACCGGTCCGCTGCCGGGCGTCGAATGCGGCGAAACCCTCCACCTCACTGGCGAATGGACGAAACACGCGCAACACGGCGCGCAGTTCAAAGTGGTCAGCTTCAAAAGCGAACTCCCCTCCAGCGTGTATGGGATTCGCAAATACCTCGGCAGTGGTCTCGTTCCCGGCATCGGTAAAGTGTACGCCAACAAAATCGTCGACGCGTTTGGCACCGACACCTTCCGTGTTCTCAGCGAAGAATCCGCCAAACTGCGCGACGTCCCGGGTATTGGAAAAAAACGCGTCACCGCGATCAAAGCCGCGTGGGACGCGAAGCGCACCGAGCGCGAACTCTACATTTTCCTCCAAACGTACGGCGTCACTCCGGGCCAGTGCGTGAAAATCGCGAAACATTTTGGCCCGTCCGCGAAAACCATTCTCACGACGGAGCCGTATCGCGTCGCCCGCGAAATCGACGGCATCGGTTTCAAAACCGCCGATCGCATCGCGATCAATCTGGGTTTCGCGAATGACGCTCCGCCCCGTATCGACGCCGGAATTATCTACGCGTTGGAGACATTGCAGGAGGAAGGTCACACGGGTTTCCGCGAGGTCGAGTTGCAGGACTATTCGTCGAACCAGCTCGAGACCGATTCAAAGTTCGTCGCAGCGCGAATCGATGCACTCGTCGAAGCGAAACAACTCGTGCGGCACACAGAGGTAGGGCGAACCGTCCCGGGTGAGCCGCGACTCGGCGGGGATGCCTCGCCCTACCGTCAGGCCGCCTTCATCCAACTTCCGCACAACGATCGCCACGAGCGAAAGATCGCCGATGTGGTCGCACGCCTTACACGCGCAGCCAGCGGTCTCCCGCCGATCAAAGCGGACGCCGCCGTCGAATGGGCGGAAAAAAAAGCGGGGTTTGCGTTTCACGAATTGCAGCGCGTGGCGGTGAAACGCGCCCTCACCGAAAAGTTCACGATTTTAACCGGTGGACCAGGGACGGGAAAAGCCCAGCCCTTGCATGCTCCCGTGCTCACGCCCACGGGATTTCGAGCGATCGGCGAACTCGCCGTCGGTGATGCGATTATTTCGGCGGAAGGTGCGATTGCTCACGTCAGCGGCGTGCATCCGCAAGGGGTAAAAGCCGTCTTTCGCGTTCAATTTGTCGACGGCCGAATTGCCGAATGCTGTGGCGATCATCTTTGGCGCATCTGGACTCGCACCTCGATCTGGAGCTCGGCGAAAAAGAAAAAGATCCGTTCGCGCGGCTGGCGCGTAGTTCCTTTGAGCTATATCCAGCGCCGCCTCGTGGAGGACCGCGTAGAAAGCGATCGCATCGCTGTGCCGCTGCTCACCCCGTCCGGCGATATTCCAGACGTGCCTCTGCCCTGCGATCCATACGTATTGGGGGCGTTAATCGGCGACGGAAACCTGCGTGAGGCGGTTCTTCTCACGCGCATCGACCGCGGCCTGCTCGATCGCGTTGCAGAACGAATCACTCCGATGGGTCTGCGACTAAACTGCGTGACGCTGCGCGGCACACAGACGATCACCTGGCGAATTATTGGCAAAGGCAAAGGTCACCCCAATCCTCTCCGTGATGCGATCAAGTCGCTTGGCCTCGCGGTAAACTCCGAGGAAAAATTTATCCCCGCTGCCTTTTTTGCCGGCTCACTGGCACAGCGGCTTGAGCTGATTCGCGGACTGCTCGACACTGACGGCACCGTTGATCGTCTTGGTGTCGTATCATTTGGGACCAGCAGCTTTCAACTCGCGAAAGACTTTCAGCGTCTTGCCTGGTCGATTGGGTGTATCGCGACGATCGGCGCCACGAGAAAGCCAATGTTCACCTACCGCGGCGTACGGAAATCAGGGCGCGATGCTTACGTCATTTTTGTCCAGCATCCCAATCCAGCCACACTTTTCACGCTGCCGCGAAAGATCCAACGCACGGTCCGCTTGCGTCCACGCAAGCGGTTCGAACACCGATTGCGAATCGCTTCGATCATTCCCATTGGCGAAACAGAGTGTGCCTGCATTTCGATCGATTCGCCCAGCGGGCTCTATGTCACGAGCGACTACGTCGTCACGCACAACACCACGATTTTGCGCGCGCTCGTTGAGATTCTCAAAGCCAAGAAAGTCCGCGTGCATCTCGCTGCTCCGACTGGCCGTGCCGCGCAGCGGCTCGCGGAAACCACCGGCGGCTTCGCGTCAACGATTCACCGCCTCTTGAAATACGATCCAGCCGGCGGAGGTTTTATTTCCAACGAAAGCACGCCGCTCGCCACCGATTTCCTGATCGTGGACGAAGCCTCGATGTTAGACAGCCGGCTCGCTTCCGCGCTACTGCAAGCCGTCCCCGCGCGCGCTCATCTGCTGCTCGTCGGCGACACGGATCAGCTCCCCAGCGTCGGCGCCGGCAACGTCCTGAAGGATCTGATCGCCTCGAGTTCTCGGCTGGGAGATGCCTCATCCTCGTCGCGGTCAGTGCTCCCGGTCACCCGTCTGTCCATGATCTACCGCCAAAAGGATCAGAGCGGCATCGTGACCACCGCGCATGCGATCAACGCCGGCGATCCGTCACTCCCTCCGGCCATTGCCGAAGTCGCCGACGCCCAAGTCTGGAGTGATCTCACGTTCATCACCGCCACCGACGCCGACGACTGCCTGCGCAAAGTGATTCAAGTTTGCACCGAATTCGTTCCGCAAAAGCTCAAGTGGCCGCATCCGGTGTTCGACGTGCAAATCCTCGCCCCGATGCACAAAGGCGTGGCGGGCGTCGCGAATCTCAACACCCAACTCCAAGCCGCGCTGAATCCGCACCAACGCGGTTTGCGCGCCATCAGCGGCGAGTTTCGCCCCGGCGACAAAGTCATTCAGCTGCGCAACAACTACGACAAAAACCTGTTCAACGGTGACATCGGCCGTGTCGTCGCGATCGACGCCGACAAGAGTACGATGGACGCCGAGTTCGATGGCGAACGCCACACGTTCGAACGTGGCGAATTCGGCGATCTCGCGCTCGCCTACGCGATCAGTATTCACAAATCCCAAGGCAGCGAATATCCCGTCGTGATCATTCCGCTGCTCAAAGGGCATTTCATGATGCTGCAGCGAAACCTGATTTATACCGCTATCACGCGCGGAAAGAAAAAAGTCTTCCTCGTCGGCGAACCCGCCGCCTACGCAATGGCCGTGCGTAACAGCGAATCGAAACAGCGCCTCACGCACCTGAAGGAAAAAATCCTGGCGGCGAGCGGATCGCGTGGCGTCTCTTAGCGACAAGGTGCAGCCCGGATGTGGCGCGATTAAGGACTTTCGCGCCACAACGTCGCTGGAAATGGCGCGATCGCGTAACTTGCTATATTTGATGATAATTTGCTCGCGAGCAGGTATTAATTGCGCCACAACAACGCTGGATGTGGCGCATTTATTCAAATTGCGCCACTTCCCAACCGATGCCTCTTCCTATCCCATCCGAACAACTCGACGCCGCGGTCGGCATCATTCGCAGCCATCCGGCCGGGGCCGCCGTCGACACGATCCATCAGTCACTCAAGCCCATTCCGCCCCGGCGGAGCCTGCAGCGCTGGATTGCCCGACTCGTCCAACAGGGACGGATTGCGCCCATTGGGGCCGGGCGCGGCCGCCGGTATCGCGTCGCCGATGACGCTCTGCCGAAATCGACAGACAGAAATCGCTATCGCGCATTCGCGTCGACGGGCACTCCGCCGCGCGAGGCAACATCCGGTTTCGTCGCCGAAGCGCCCGCCGACTTCGATCCGATCCCTCTTTCTTCCGCCGCGCAGGAAATCAAACGATACGTCACCCGGCCGTTCACGCAGCGCAAGCCCGTGGGGTATGCGTTTTCGTTTCTCGACGGCTACCGGCCCAACGTGTCCGCGTATCTGTCAGTGGCGTTGCGGAAAAAGCTCGCCGGGCTCGGCCGGACCAACGGTGAAGCACAGCCGGCCGGCACGCACCTACGCAAGGTGATGGACCGGCTGCTCATTGACCTGTCGTGGAATTCGAGCCGACTCGAGGGCAACACTTACTCGCTGCTGGAAACGCAGCGGCTACTGGAAGCGGGCGAAGCCGCCGAGGGCAAGGCCGCCCACGAGACCCAGATGATCCTCAATCACAAGGCGGCGATCGAACTGCTCGCAGAGCACGCGGGCGAGATCGGTTTCAACCGCTACACGCTCTGCAATCTCCACGCGCTGTTGTCGGAAAACCTGCTGCCTGAACCAGCCGCAGGCGGGCGGTTACGCGCCCACGCAGTCGGCATCAGCGGCTCGGTCTACCTTCCGCCCGAGGTGCCGTCGATGATCGAGGAATGCTTCGATCAAATCCTCGCCACCGCCACGGCGATCACGGACCCGTTCGAGCAGGCGTTTTTCGCGATGGTGCAGCTCCCTTATCTCCAGCCGTTCGAAGATGTGAACAAGCGCGTGTCGCGGCTCGCAGCCAACATCCCACTGGTGCAGCACAATCTCGGCCCGCTGTCGTTCATCGACGTGCCACAGCCCGACTATACGCACGCGATCCTCGGCGTCTACGAGTTGAACCGCGTCGATTACCTGCGCGATGTCTTCGAATGGGCGTATGAGCGCTCGTGCGCGCGCTACGCCGCTGTGCGCCAGATGCTGGGCGAACCGAATGCGTTTCGGCTGCGCCACCGCGAGCGACTGAAGGACGTCGTCGCGGCCGTCGTACGCGGCGGCTTGGACAAGAAAGCGGCGGCGGCGTTTGTACGGCGCGAAGCGGAGAAGCTGCCTGAGCCAGCCGAACGAGCGCGCTTCGCCGAATTCGCGGAGACGGAGCTCACGAGTCTACACGAGGGCAACTTCGCGCGCTATCGGCTGCGGCCATCGGAATTCGAGGCGTGGCGGAAAACGTGGCGGTAAGCTTGAGATCAGTATCGCAAACCAGATTTTACCACCGCAGCACATATTCAATACGGTTTTTATGGCTTAAAGGGAAAAGATCCTTCCCGCGTCGGGATTAACACCAACTCATGCCGCGCGTAAGGATCCGGCCAACTCCGCCTGTGCGTGCCATCTCCGATACAGCGTCATCGATGCCCTCCTTTTCACAAGTCCGTTGAATTTCGAATTCGAGATCATCCATTCTCAGATACTTACGATATATAATATATAACTCACCGGTTTTTCAGGCCCTGTTAATGACCCGACAACGAGTCGTTTGGGTGGAACACGGATGCACTGGCGTTGGTATTCTAAAGGGCGCGGCGACAGGCAGGCTCTTTTTAAAACAACTCTCAAACCACCGAGTCCCCGCATCAGTGTAAAGGCCAGCGCGTTCGAATGTATATCGGGTCACGATGTTTTATTCGTCGTGCGGTAAATTTTGTTTGCCCAGCGGGGTATGCCCTTCGTCCGCTCTATTTCATCCAGGAATCACTCTTCCAGCAACTTCCGGGTAGACGTTCCCGCTTAACTGCAGGATTTAGGCTTAAATATAATTAGCATTATATATGCGTCTGCCGGAAGATAGGTAATTTACCTACATAAAATTTTTACACAAAAGCCGACGCAACCTAACCGGGTGCTCAATCGATACCTGCGGTTCTTAGCTGGGGTGATATCCTCAGGAGTGTCGTGAAAGCTTACGTCAATTCGTCAAAACAAACGTTATCTATTATCCGACGAATCCCGTAATGGACTGCGATAGTATTACATACAATGGTGGCACAATCTCCGCTATGTCTATCGTTGTTAGTCCCTATCAATACCCTAACAATAAATATAGGCGTTTATCATGAAATATACAGTCAGCAAAATCCTCGCGGCACTGTTTCTTGCATGCACGACGGCAGGCATCTCAAGTGCAGTTCCAATCACAGGTCAGATCGATATTTCGGGAACTGTCCACCTCGACACGTCATCCCTGGCAACCGCCACCCGAGTCGTATCGTGGAGTAATGTTACAGTGAGCAACGTTACGGCTGGGTCGATCTTGGATTCCACAATCAATCCGCTGATGGCGGTGACGATGCCAAATTCATGGACCTTTGGATCCGGACAGGCGGCATTGTGGAGCGTCGGCGGATTCACCTTTGACCTGGTGAGCTCGGCGATCGTTCACCAAGACGCCTCCTTCTTGACTATCAGCGGTGCGGGTTGGTTGTCAGGAAACGGCTATGATGCGACACCAGGTCTTTGGGGCTTCTCCACTCAAAATATTATTTCGGGGGAGAATACCTACTTCTCGTTCTCGGCAACTTCCGCAGCGGTTCCATCGGTCCCCGACAGCGGCATCACAGTGATGCTACTGGGCCTGAGCCTGGTTGCTGTCGGGTTTGCCTCCCGCCGGGTTAAGATCGTCTGAGTTACATAAAGACCCGTTTTAAGCTGCATCGGCATTGCCAATGCAGCTTTCTATTTTGATACGCACGCCGCGAGGATCTCTGGGCCGCCGTCTGAATTCCAAGCCAGACGTCAGCGTAACTCGACCGCACCCGCATCGAATTTCTCCAAAAATGAAAGCACTTCCGCCACGGTGCGTGCCACCAGAAGTTCGCGGCGGACCTCTACTCTGCTGAACTTCTCAGCAATGGAGTGATCAAGAAACGTCAGCAAACCATCGTAGTAACCATCCTGATTCAGCAGAATGATCGGCTTATCGTGCCGGCTGAGCAGGCGGAGTTCCAGCGTATCGCCGAGTTCGTCCAGCGTTCCTAGTCCACCAGGAAGCACGACGAACGCATCGGACCGCGACTGCAGGAGCATCTTCCGCTCGTGCATGGTCGTGACCACCATCATTTCATCCGCAGCGGCGTAAGCCACTTCCCACTGCCGAATAAATTCTGGCAGGACGCCGACCACGCGCCCGCCCGACTCCTTCGCTCCGCGCGCCACCGCGCCCATCAATCCCGTTTTGCTCCCGCCATAAACGAGCGTCCATTTTCGGCGCGCAATCCCTTCACCAACCTGTCGCGCCGCCTCGGCGTATTTCGCCGCGGGCAAATCACTCGCCCCGCAATAAACACAGACTGACCATTGCGCGGCCACGCGCGCCAGCGATGGAGCTTCGCCGCGACAGACGGCCATGCCCGATAACAAACAGGCAAAACCAATTCGAAGAATGTAAGTAGCGTGACGATTCATAAAGTTATCTGACCCCGAGATAGTTTCAGCACGTAGCTACGAGCGTGAGCGAGTGGATCTCAGCCGCGCGCGTTCGCCGCGGATTTTGTCCACGTGGTCGCGAGCAAGCCGCAACCAATCACCGCGGACGCGCCGTAAAACCACAGCGCGCCATTCCAGCCGTAGCGATCGACCAGCACGCCCGTGCCGATCCCGCACAGCGTCGCCCCGAGATAGCCGAGCAAACCCGTCAGCCCGACGGCGCTCGACGACGCGGCCTTCGTCGCGAAATCCGCCGCCGCCACCGCGACGAGCATTTGCGGACCGTAGACGAAAAAACCCATCGCAGTAAAAACGACCGCCATCAGCAGCCGCTCGCCCGAAGGGACGAAGAACAGCAACACCACCGACACGATGAGCATCAGCATGAAAAACACCGACACCGGTCCGCGTCGGCCATCGAGCTTGTCCGAAATCCAACCCGCCGCATACGCTCCAAAAATTCCTGCGAGTTCGAACGCTGAGAGCGCGAAGCCCGCGTCCTGCAGCGTGAAACCTTTCGCTTCCACCAGGTATTTCGGCGCCCAGTCGAGCACCCCGATGCGCACGATGTAGACGAAGAAATTGGCAGCGCTCACGATCCACACCCACGGGTTCGTCAAAATGTGCTCGCGGAAAACGCCCCAGAACGAGTCGGACTTCGCCAGCGAGCCGACAGGTCGCGCGCCTTCCTTGTAAACCTCCACCGCTGGCAGGCCCATCGCCTCCGGTGAATCCGTCAACCGGTTCAACAACCAGAACGCGCCGACGATGCACACGAGCGCCGGTGCCCAGAACGCAGACCGCCAGCCGTAGTGCGCGACCAAATACCCCGTCCATACCACGATCACCGCGCCGCCAATCTGGTGAGACGCATTCCAAATTCCCCAGGCCCGCCCAATCTCCCGTGGACTGAACCAATGCGTCAGCAACCGGAAGCACGGCGGAGATCCCGCGCCCTGGAAAAGATTGTTCAGCGCCCAGAAGCCAACGAAGAACCCAAGCCCAGCCCCAAAACCGAACGCGAGATTAACGAACGCTGACAGCAACAATCCGCCCGCCATCAGCCAGCGCGGATTGGCGCGGTCACCAATGATGCCGCTGAGAAATTTCGAGAGCGCATAGACGATCGTCGCGACGCTGAGCACCAGTCCCCACTGCGTGTTCGTGAAATGGAACTCATCGGTGATCGGCTTCGCCGCCATCGAAATGTTTTTCCGGACGAAGTAGTACAGCGCGTAGCCGGTCGTCATCGAGTACATGACGCGCACACGCCAGTAGCGATAGAGCCGGTCCACCTCCGTCGCATCGGTGATCCCCGGTGCGAACGGTTCGGGTGAGGTAACGAGCGACATGGGCAACTCCGTTCAGCGCTTCGCCTCGCGCTCGTGGCGCAGACGGTCGCGCGTTTCCATGAGCAACTGGCCAAGTACGTTCCGGCCCTCGCCATTCACCGTGCCCCAGAATTTATCGCCCCACCAATTCGCTTCCTCCAATCGTCGATCACCTGTCGCGAGGAGCCAGTCAGCCAGTTCGCGATTCTGAGAAAACTTCGCCCACGCGATTTCGCGCATCACGCGCTCCTTGCGTTCGTCCCACCACGCCTGATCCACGCCTTTCTGGCGCGAACGTTTCTTCGACGCGTCCGGGTCGAGCTTCGTGAATTCGGCGCGCTCGCTCTCCGGGTATTTGCTCGCGTGATATGCTGCCTCGCTCGAGCCGTACGCTCTGCCGTCGTAGGTCACCGGGCACGGAAAGTAATTACTCAACCAACGATACTCGCCAACGAAACCCGCGATGCGTTTGTCGTCGTGAACAACGCCCTCGAAGGGATCGTCCCACTCCCGCTTTCGCGGGGCCGCATCAACCGCCGGAAGCTCGAGTACCCACAACTGCGTCGATTGAGCGGGCAGAAAATTGTCGTCGGAAACCAGCACGAGCGTCTCGTGTCCGTTCGCCAGACGCCGCCCCCTCGCGAGGCCTTCGAGATTATCCACGCGCTGTCCGCTGTTCGCGAAATCATAGAGGAGGCGCTTGCGCACCGCGCTGACCTTCTGCGCTGCGAACGGGACGGAGGCGTCCAGCGGCTCGGCCCCACGTAGATCCACTTCGAAGAGCTTCACCGCAAACCGCCAGCGACCTTCACCAAACTCTGCGCCCGCGCGCTCGAGCACCAGCAGTCGCTCGGGTGCGATCGCGAAGATTTCGGAAACGCCGTTCGCCGGAAGCCGCCCCGTCGCCAAGTCCGCTGGCACCGGATCAAGCGCGTAGGCGAGTTGCCGTACGATTTCGCCCGTGCGTCGCTGCTCCGTGATTCGCACGCACATCGTGGGTTCGTCCTGCAGCAGAGGCGCCTCGATCGACGTCCACACCGTGTTGCCGGGCACGGAAAAACAAAGGCCTTCCACGGATCGATTCGGCGGTGGTCCCGTTTTACCGGCCGGGTCATAGCGATATTCGGGCGGCAACGCGAAGAGCTGCGTGCCCGCGACAACTGCCGGAGACTTCCCTGAACGCGCATCGCCTTCACTCGCGAGCCACAACGTTCCGTCGATCGGATCGAGCCGCAGCGATTCAAGATCGTAAGCAACACCGGCCGGCAGCGTCAGCGGATCCATGCTCTGAATGGACGCGCTGCGCACCGCTTCCGCGTCGTAATCAATCGCAAGATGATACACGCGCGGCGGACCGTACTCGCCCTTGTCGTCGCTCACCGCAATCCACTTGGCGCCCGCGGCATCGTAGTCGATGCCGGAAAGACCTCCGCAACGCGTCCCATCCGCAGTCGCATCACGGCGCAACTCAACCAGCCCGATGAGTCGCGCGGTGGACTCAGCGGCGAACAGCCCTGAGTCAACCGCCGCGCCGGCGACGATGAAACCGGCGGCGCACCGCCAGAGACGACGAAACCAAAACGCACTCGGTTGCACGGCAGTGCGTTTTAAAATTCCGTGCGAACCTTCAGGTAAACGAAACGGCCAAGCGACCAGGCCGAATACGTGGCGATATCAAAACCGTAGCTGGGGATCGCCTTGCCGTTCTGCGGCGGCTCCGTATCGAACAGATTGTTACAGCCGAGCGTCACGCGAAACCCTTTCGGCAGGTCGCAGGAGACGGTGCCGTTAAACAGATAGGCTTTGTCCTCAATCCACGAGGGAGCGAACTGATCGTTTACGTAGGAACCCTTGAACTGCATACCGAGGGTCGCGCCCAGCTTGTCCTTCCGCCAGCCGAGCGATCCGCTGCCCACTACCCGGGGACTGGCGCCCGCTATGCTGTAGCGGCCGGCCTTGTTCACAAAGCCGAGATTCGTGCCGGTGTTAAAGGAGAAGGTGTCGATGTACGTGAGCTGCGAGTTGAGCGTGAAATCACCGAGGCGGGTTTTCCTGAGACTGTATTGGAGACCGAAGTCCGCGCCTTTCCACCGGTAGCCGGCGGCATTGATCGTCATGCCGTTGAACTGGACGATGCGATTCGAAGCGTCGCGCGCCACGAGCTGCGGAAAGAAATTAAAGAAATCCGTCGGGCTGCTGAAGCTCGTGATGACATTGCTGATACCGATGTCGAAATAATCCACCGACAGGCTCAGGCCTTTCACGGCCTTGTCGAAATCGAGCACCACGCCGCCGTACCACACGCGTCCTTTTTCCGGCTGCAGCTTCGGGTTGCCGGAGGAAACCAGGGCATAGGTGTTGGTCCCGAGCGTTGGATTGAGCGGGTCAACCACCGCCGCGGTCTGCGTCGTCACGGCGGGCTGCCGAAGCTGGCCAATGTCCGGCGCCTTGAACGAGCGCGAAAACGAACCGCGCAATTTGAGGAACGAGAACGGTTGCGAGAGGAACGCGAACTTCTGGTTCACCGTGCTGCCGAAAGAATCGTACCGGTCGAACCGGCCCGCGATCTGGAGCTCCGCGTATTTCTCGATGAGAGGAACCGCGAGTTCAGCGTAGCTCGATGTGACGGTACGCTGCCCGCGATAAGGAAGATCGCCAATCGCTACGAGGTAGCCGACCGGATCGGAGTTATTGACAAGTTCGTCCTGGCGCCACTCCGCGCCCACCGCGAGGGAGACATCGCCGGGCGAAGTCGCGCCAATCAGCGCCGGCATCGCAAAGAGCGGGCCGCCGGCGGAAACTTCAGCACCGGTCGTGGTGCTCTTGGAATTGTTGTTGGAGTTAACGAAGAGCGCGCTGAGCAGCGAGGAGTTGTTCGCGCCAAACGGATTGAAGAAGACATTTGTGAAGCCACTCAGCGTGCCGTTGAGCGCACTCTGGAAATCGGCAGTGCGGATCTGATTGCCGTACACTTGATCCACGAGGCTGGTGCTGCGGACAAAACTTCCGCCCCAGCTCCAGCCCGCCGGCAGCTTGCCCTCCAAACCGGCGATGAAAGTGCTGCTCGTCGATTCAACATCGAAGGTCCGCAGCGGACCGAAATTGCCGCGTCCGCGGAAATTATTCAGCACGATGCCGAAAGGATTGTACGGGTTGTTAATCGGAACACTGAG
Source organism: uncultured bacterium (assembly GCA_967755055.1). Classification (GTDB taxonomy): domain Bacteria; phylum Verrucomicrobiota; class Verrucomicrobiia; order Opitutales; family Opitutaceae; genus Opitutus. Next base: position 5,761 of record CBRAFL010000062.1, on the reverse strand, counting down.
CGGCAGAGAGGAACTCGTGTTGATCGAAATCGGCGTGTAAACGATATCCGTCACGTTGTCGCTAAAGAGTACGGTCGCGGTGGCGGTCAGCGTCGGAGTGACGTCGTAGCGGTATTTGAAAAGCGCGCTGAGATTTTCCTGATCAGGCGTGAGCTGGGTGGCGTTGGCAAAGTCGTAGCGATTCGCGTTCGTCGTGGCATTAACGCCAGCCGACAGATACGTGAAATTCGCCCGCGTCGCCGCGCCCGTGAGAGGAACTCCGCCCGTGATGACGTAGGCTCCCGCTCCGGTGCTCAGGCCGGCGGCGGTCGCTTGCGCGGCCGAGAGCGTGAGGTTGAAAGGAAAATTCGCCGTGCTGTTGTTGTTCTGCCCACGAGGAGTCGGAAACGAGCTGTAGTCCGTCGTCTGGGAGCGATCGTAGTCGTTGGCGAAACTGCTGTTCTGTTTGAACCAATTCACGTTGACCACATAGCTGCTGCGCCCCGCGGTCGCGCCCGCGAGCACACTCGCACTGCGAGTAAACGTGTCGTGCCCAAGCGTGTTGCCGGCCAGCAGGGACGTGCTCAGCCCGGAGTAGCTGGACTTGAGTTTGATATTCAGCACGCCGGCGATCGCGTCGGAGCCGTAAATCGCGGACGCGCCGTCCTTCAGATATTCGATGCTCTCGATCGCCTCAGCCGGGATGCTGTTCAAATCAAAAACGGAGCCGCCTTTGTTGTCGGCGAGGCCGTACGCGGAAATTCGTTTGCCATCGAGGAGCACGAGAAACCGTCCAGCGCCGAGACCGCGGGGATTCATCGTTACTGCGCCGCGAGCGAAGGGTACATTACTCACCGGATTCGCCGCGGGTACACCGATGGAGTTGGTGGTGCCGGCATTGAAGGAAAGGCTCTGCAGGAAATCGCCCGTATTGAGATAACCGCGTGCTTGTAGATCCGCGCTGCGGTAAGTGTCGGTCGGCTGCGGTCCCGCTTCCTGCAGACGGGAGATGCGCGATCCGGTGACGGTGTAAGTGGTCAACTCCACCACTGCATCCTTTTCCGCCGCCCCCTCAGTCTTGACGACGTTCTTGGGGGGCCGGCTTGCGACGTTTTTTTCCGCGGTCGTTCCCCGACGCACGGCGAACGCTCCCGTCTTTTCATCCACGGTGGCAATCAGGTCGGTACCAGCGAGCAACCGGTTGAGCGCTTCGCTCGCGGTGAACTCTCCCTTCACCGGCGAAGTGTGCACACCGCGTACCACGTCAGAGGCGAACAGCGTTTCACGACCGGAAATCTCCGAAAAACGCTGGAGCGTTTTGTCGGCGTTGCCCGCCGGGATGTCGTAGTCTTGTTTTGAATCCGCGGCAAAAGCCGAAAGAGCGAGAAAGGCACTGAGCGCACAGGCCCGAAGAAGAGAAAAGAGCGGTCGCATGGTGGAGTGGATTTTCCGCCGGCTGATGCCGGCTACCTACCAAGACGAACCAAATGCATCGACCCGTAATAAACCGAAAAAAATTACCGGCCGTATCGAATTTTTCGACACGATCAATTACCCCGACGGATCACCGTGCGGTCGTCGCCCTCCGGATCAGCACGCAGATCAAGTGTCGTATGGAGCAGTCGAATGAAACCCTCGACATTGTCCGGCCGGAAGGTGCCACCGATTCGCAACGCACCGAGCGATGGATCGCCGAGGATTAACTGATGACGGTTGAGACGGTTGAATTCCGCCACGGCGTCGGCGAGCGGTGTTTCGTGAAACTGCAAACGCGGCGACTGCCAGGAAAGTTCGCGATGGATTTCGTCGGGGCTCACGGAAGTGATATGCGGTGCGCCCGCACCGGCGGTCAAAGGTACGACGGCGCGCTCGCCCTCGGAAACCGGCGACTCAACCGGCTGCGCGCCGGCTTCCTTCTGCTCCACTTTTACGCGACCCTCGGTCACGAGCACTTCGACGGCGGCCGTCGCCAGCCGCACGTTGAAGGCAGTGCCGACCGCGCGTACTTCAACTCCCGATACCTCGACAATGAAGGGACGCGCCTTGTCTTTCCACACGGTGAAATGGGCTTCGCCGTCGGTGAGCTTCACCCGACGTTCCGTGTCGGAGTATTGCACCACCACCGCGCTCCCGTCTTTCAATTCGATGCGCGAACCATCCGGCAGCGCCATGCGCTCGTTGACGCGCAGATAGGACTGTGGCGCCGTCTCGCTCACGAGCGACGGCGGCTTTCCGGCGGGCCGCACGCCCACGTAGATCGCGAGCATAAGGGCCGCGGCGGCGGCGAGACCCGCCGACCAAACCCACCACGAGCGTGAACGCATAGGCGGCGCGAACAGATCCGGATTTGGTTCCGAGTCGTGCGCCGGCTGCCACTCGTAAAGCTGCATCATTCGCTCAAGCGCGGCGGCGTGTTGCGCCAAAGCTTCCTGATGGCGCAGATCAGCGGCGAGCCACTGCATGTATTCGTCCTGTTCAGCCGCGCTCAGCCCACGGTCGCGACGCGCGAGCCACGTCGACGCCTGCTCCATGACGACGGAAGGAATCGGATCCTGCGGAGAATCGGGACGTCGCGCTTTCATCGTGATCGGCGCGAACCGCCATTCGCAAAAAATTCTGCGCAAAGCCGGATGCCCTGCGCCATGAGTTTCTCCACCGTGCTTTCCGACACGCCCATTTTTTCCGCGATCTGCCGCTGCGTCAGCCCGTAGGCCGTCCGCAGCGTGAAGATCTGACGGGAACGCTCGGGGAGTGACTGGATGGCTTTGGTCAAGAGTTCGAGTTCCTGCTGTTTGCTGACGGTGGCGATAACATCGGTACTGTCAGCTAAGACGGGCGAATCGGGATCATCCGTAATCGGTTCGAACGCGACCACTCGCTGACGCCGGACCGCATCGAGGGCGAGATTGCGCGCCGTCGTGAAGAGCAAAGCACGCGCCGAACGGATCGGCCCTGTTTCCCTCGCCTGCAACATTCGCGCGAAGCTTTCCTGCACGAGATCATCCACATCGGACAGCGTGGGAAAGCGCGCCAAGAGCCACGCACGCAACGCCGGTCGGTGCGGTTGCACCTCCGTGGAAAACCAGCGGGCGGCTTCAGAATTTTCGGGCGGCAAGGTCGGACGGATTTACCCCCCAATATCGGCCGGAAACATTCCGAAATCCAGCTGTTTGCCTCCTGCGACGCCGTGCTGATGAATTTCGTTACGGCATGCGCTGTTCCGTTCGTCTTAGAGTTTTCCGCTTTGGCAGTGCGGTCGGGTTTTGAAGCTGGTTGGCGCTAGGTCCGAGCCAGGACTCGTCGCCGGTTTTTATTCTCACTTAACCCTATGATCCCCGGACCAGTCGTGATGAAACGCGTCAGAAATCCACCGCAAAGGTCGCGACGATGACGCGCGGCTCGACGGTCGCGAGTTTGGCGACGGCGCCCGTCGTGAGCCGCGCGACCGACACCGGATCGTCATCATCGAGGAGGTTGCGGATATTGAGTTGCAGGCGATAACTCACGCCGCCGAACGCTTTCATCCGGCCACGATACCCGAGGATGGCATCGAAATAGAGTTCTTCCTTTCCTTTGAACGGCTGATCGAGATCGAGAACCGTTTTACCGGATGAGTTCGTGGTAACACCGTAACCGATGGTCGGCGCCGCTCGCCAACGGACCGCGCCGCCGATGTTGAAGCCCTTCAGCCGGCCTTCCCCAAACGTGTAGTTGGTAATCGCATTCGCACGAGCGCCGCGCGCGCTGTCGGTCGCACGTCCTTCAACGGCCTGCATGAACGCGAACGCCTGGCCAACCAGCGCGCTCTGGTAGTATTGTTCGAGGGTCTCTCCAGTCGGCGTCGTCACGCTTCGCTGCGCGGTGGCCCACGTTACCGGTCGGCCCGCCGCGTCGACTTCGCCGTTTTTGGCCACGACCGCCTGCCAGACTGGGAGCCGCTGTGCCGCCCATGCGAACCACGGTCCACCAATGTTTGATTCGACCGCATCGGAGAGCGCTCCATTCACACGGATGTTCCAATTCCGTACGGGCATCATGTTCAGCTCGACCTCGTAGCCGGTCGACTCGAGGTCCGACATGATGAAGTAATTCACGCGACCGGCGACGCGGAACCCGCGTCGATTGCCATCCACGACGTTGATCGTCGGCGCCTCAGGATCGAGCGTGCGCACGCGATCCTCGAGTTCGAAGAAGATGTCGCGGAACATATTGATCTGATTCGCGGCGCGCTGCGGGCCGAGCGAGTTTTCGTAACGGTTGATGCGAATGGCGAACTTGCCCGACCAAAGATCAAAACGCAGCCCGAAGTCCCGGCCTTTTCCGCCTGCGCCCGGGATCTCGTTGCCGAACGGATCGTATCGACCGATGTTGAGATCAAACGTGGTCGAGTGATTGAAAAACACGCTCAGCCACTCCAGCGGACGCGCCACGAAACCGAGGTTGCGATTGATTCCCGTCTGCGCCGGGCCGTCGGCTGCGTACCGCGTATCCCACAAAACCGGATACAGCCCGGAGAAGTCCTGCGCGGTCGAGGCGGTATCAAACGTGGCGGATTTCGCGGAATCCCGGCGGTAACCAAAGTTGAGCACAAGCCGGTCGTTCTTTTCGCGGTCCGGCAAAAAAAATCCCTGCCACGCAAAAATCTGCGCCGATATTTTCGTTCGACTACCCGACGCTGCCTGCTGTGCCCCCAGGCGTTTGCCGTCAGCGGATCGAAACGGAGTATCGATCAGATAGAGCGTGAAGGGTTTTCCATTGGCATCCAGAAGCGACCAGTCACCCCTGAACGGTCCGGCCGGCGTCAGCACATCGTCGAAGGTGTTAAAGTAGTGCCGAAACTGGGGCGTGCGCGTGCTGTGGATCGCCCATCCTCTGATCGTTTTGGGCTGGAGCGTCACCCCGGTGATCGTGGGGTCATCGTAAATTCGACGCAGGAAACCAGCCCCAGTTTTTGAGTCCGTTTCGGAACCGGTGTAGAGCCCTGAAAAGCGGTGACGACCGAGCCACCTGGCCCAACGACTGCGCGCGCCCATTTCCTGAGCGAGGTTCAGCTCGTAAGAAACGGTCGCCCGCCAGTCCTCGCGGCGGTCGTATCCGGGCTCGGTGGACGCCGGACCTTGGTAGAAAAGTTTTCCGAAATTCGGATTCGGCGTCGTCGAGCCCGGGACGAACCGGTTCGCATCGACGTTGAGATTGTTGTCGAGGGACACTCCCGCGGCGAAGCGTTGCTGGTCGGCGTTCTCGTGGTTGTACGCGAGCTCGAGGAAAAGATTTTTCGCCAGTCTTTGCTCGATGATCGCGGTAGCAGTGGTAGCGCTAGAGGCGGTGAAGCTCCCCGTGCCGAGGATATTCGCGTCGAACGGAAATACAGCCGGATCGAGAATCGTTGAGTCGACCGCCACATCGAAGATGCGATCAACTCCCGGAAGCTTCGAGGGGTTTTTAACCGTGACGGAATTGCGCCAGTTTCGGAGTCCGACGGAACCGTCCGTGACCAGGACGGGGGCATCCGCCGCTTGCGCGAAAATGCGACTATTCGCAATGCCGATAAAACTCTGGTTGTCGAAGACCGGCCGCGGCACGGTATAACCGCTGCCCGGAATTTCGTTCGCACGATACCACAGGGTGACAAAATCGGTCGGATTGATACGGCTGGCGCTATTCAGGTTTCCTTGGGCCCACTCGCCTTGCAGCAGAATCGTCGTCGCCTTGAACGGCGTAAACGTGATCTCACCATAGATGCGCTCGTCGCGTTCGAGATTGGGTTTTTTCGTCGCGAATT
>CBRAFL010000061.1:0-19331 GCA_967755055.1 uncultured bacterium | reverse complement strand
GCCGCGAAGCGCGACCGCTGAGTCACGCGGCGCGAGCGCTCGTGGAATTTTTGCGTGCGACGGGCGCTGGCTCGTTGCGGCAGAAAGTCTCGTGAGCGTTTTGCAGTTTCAGAAATCGTGTAGCCGTGTCCGTTAGGACGCGGAAGATCGATCGAGCGATGCTCTCCGCGTTCTAACGGACGCGGCTACGGTTTTGAAACGCGTTGCGCGTTTTTCGTTCGCTCACGGTTGTTTCGTGAAACGCGCGACGAATCCGCCGCCACGCGGCAATTCCAGCGTAAGTGTGTCGCTTCGAATCGCTGACGATTTTGCCACGTTCACCGCGGTCGCATTTCCGGCGGCGTCGCGCACCGTGTCGGCGTCGTAACGCCCTTCGCTCAAAAATGACAATGGCACCGTAATCGTCTTCGCCTCGGCGCCGCACATTACGGCGATGAACCATGTGTCACCTTTGCGTCGGGCGAAGACGGCCAGCTCGCCGATCTCGGAGCTGGGCAGCACGATCGTTTCGTCCCAAACGGCCGGGATACTCTTGATCACGTCGACCGCGGGATTTTCTAAAATGTGCTGCGGGTGCTCGGCGATCGTGAGCAGCGGCGAGGAGAAGATCGCCATGCTCGCGATCTGGTTTGCCCACGTCGTGTCGCGGCGCCTTTCCTCCGTGCCGAAAAACATCGTCGTGTAATCAGCCGGACCGGCGAGCAGGCGCGTGAACGGCACGATCGTTTGAAAGCGCGCGCGGCTCTGGATGTTGCGCGACTCCATACCGCGGATCGCTTCGCGCACGGCTTCATTGGGCCACGTGCGCACGAGGCCGGTGGGTTTATTCGCGCCGTGAAAAATGATCGAGATGTGATATTCCGCGGCCTTGCGCAACAGCGCCGGATAGAGGTCGACCATCTCCTTTGCCTCGTGGTCGATAAAATCAACCTTCGCGCCGGCGACGCCGACGTCGTGGAGCATCTTGAAAAACTCCTCGCGTGCGTCCGGGGTGTGAAGCTGATTGCTGCCGCGCCAGAACCATAGGCTCACACCGCGTTGATGCGAATAATCGGCGAACTCTTTGCGCTCTGCGTACGTCCAATGGGTCCAAATTCCCTCGACCACGTGATGCTCGAAACCGAGCTGGCTCGCGAGCTGTGAGAATTCCTCGAAGCCCTTCACGTCGGTCGGTCGGCCGTCGACATACGCCCACGCGGCGCGGCCCGGCTTGATCCAGTCGGCGTTCGCGCCGTCGGGGAAAAGCACCGGGTCAGGCGATGGACAGAGGTTCGCGAGAATCGTGCTGTTCACGAGCGTGTTGAGATCGCGGCCGATCATCACCACGCGCCACGGCGTCGTGATCGGGCCGGTGATGGCGGCGGGCTGGGCGAGGCGCTTCGCTTCAGCGCGGCTGTTGTGCAATTCGAAGGGCCAGTTCAACGGCTGACGATGGCCGAGGCCGACAATCCACCCGCGGCGTCCGTCGGCTTCGAGGCCCATGCCGGCGTAGTTGACGAGATTCGCCTCGGTGATCGCGAGATAGCCAGCACCGTTGGGCAGCTTTGCGGTGAGCGGCGGACCGGCCCATTCGCCAGCGGCGATTTCTTCGATGCTCTTGCGTTGGTAATCCGTTTCGTAGTGCCCGTCCATTCCGCCGTACCAGACGATTGCGCCGGATGGAACGATGAAGGCGGAACGCTCATCCGGCACGCGCGAAATTTTCTCGTCGCCCGCAATCACGTGACGGTACGCGATACCGTCGTCGAAGGCGCTCACCTCGAGCACGTAGTCCGTTAAACTCAAATCGTGGGTGAGCGAAATCCGCGCGACGTTGCAGTGACTGACTGCGGTGGCGTGTGCACCGCGCCACGGATAGCCTTCGTTGATTTCAGAGCGTTCCAGTTTCTCGAAGACCACGCCGGACGATAGATCGAAACCGTCGAGACTGAGCGCGAGCGGCGAAGGTTCGATCACGGTCGCATCGCCGGCGGTGACCTTGAAGGTGAGCCGTTCTGCATTAGCGAGCAGCGTAAACTTTAACCGGCCGTCGGGACTTGTGACGACGACCTCTTGCATTGGCACGACGCGATTCGAACGCCGCGAACGCTGCGATTGGTTCGACGTTGTTGTCGCGGCCGCTGCGGGAGCGAGGCACAGTTCGACTCCGGAAAACGAGAGCGCCAAACTCGTGAGGAACGTTCGTGAAAAAAGGGAATAGGTCATAGTGGACATGAATATTGGCTAAGTGCGGGTCGCGTTTCTGCGCAAAGCCCGGGGGATCGATGCAGCCGAACGAAAGCCATCAGCGACACAAGCCGACGCGTGGTGATATTGTTAACTTCAGCTCTGCGGTTCGACGAAACCTTCAGGGTCGCTAGGCGAGTTCTTGACTTAAGTTTTCGCGCAGCGAAAACCTCGCTCGTGCAACGCCACGAAGAATACATTTTGGGCTAAACGCATTTCGAGATGGAAGAGCAAGCCGACTTCCTTTTTGCCGATGGCCCAGGACCCGAGCTGCATTTGCCTGATCCGCGCTCGGGACTTTACGAGGAGATTGCAACGCTCTGGGGAATTCCCGTTGGGCAGATCACGCACGTCGTGCTGCACGAGCATAATTTTTCTGACCTTCAGGGCCGGCTCGAACTCTCGCGCGCGCCCGATTTGCCACTCGACCGACGCGAAGTGCTCGCGCTCCGTATTGGGACGATCGAGTTCTCCAGTCGTCAGATCGTCGCCTGGACCTTGGTTTGATTGTCCCTCGTCGCGAAAAAGCTGAGGCTTTAATCGAGCCCGGATTATTTTTGGCAGAGACTCACACCGGCCCCTGATCAGGAGGCTTGGCCAGTCGACGCGGGAGGTCTCGCTTACCATGCATGAGTCGTTCGACGAAAAGTTCGTGTTCGGTGTGGCGATAGAAAATCAGATGAGCGTGAAACGGGGGTTGGACCCGGAACGAATGCAGAGCTTGCAGCGCCGGATGACGAAAGTTCCGTCTGCGGCCCAAGCCAGGCTGCGAAATCAAATCGCGGAGGGTCGCTTGTACCGCGGTGAGGTAGCGTGCCGCCACACTCTCTCCCGCGTTTTCCAAATACCAGCGATGTTGCAGATCGAAATCGTCGCCAAAATATTTCGAGCGGTACAGCGCACGCTTCATGAAGCGCGTCGCGTTCGGTGCTCGTGCACCGCTCGATCGGCGATTTCGCCGAGCTCGGCTTCAGAAAACGGAGCGTGCGGACCTTCGACTGCCTTCAATAATTCGGCCTCAAGTTCCGGACTGTCTTGATCGAGGTCAAACAAACGGCCGGGGTGGAGCGTGACCTCTTTTTCACCATCGGTAAGAATGATCGCGTCGCCGCGATGCGCTTGCGCGATCAATTCACCGAGACGTGCCTGAGCTTCCTGCACGGTGAACTTTTTCATGCCGGAACTTTAACCGAATGATCGAGGCTGACAAGTTGTGAGTGTCACGGGTTTGCCTCGGTCGCTAAAATTACGAACACTACTGACGGAGAGGACTCATAATCAGAGGCTCGAGCCGCCAGGAGCTGCAACTCACATGGCGTGGATCGCGGTCTTGCTGACGGCGAGGCCGGCTTCTTTGACCGCTTCGCTCATTGTCGGGTGCGCGTGGATCGTGCGGCCGAGGTCTTCGGCGCTGCCGCCGTATTCCATGTGCGTCACAATCTCGCTGATCATTTCACCGGCGTAGTTGCCCAGGATTTGAGCGCCGAGAATTTTATCGGTTTTCGCGTCGGCAATGATCTTCACGTAGCCGTCTGTTGCACTGGCGGCGATCGCGCGACCGTTCGCGGCGAGATTAAATTTTCCGATATTCACGGCGATGCCGGCGGCTTTCGCGGCGTCTTCGCCGAGACCAACGGAGGCCACTTCCGGTGACGTGTAAACGATCGCGGGAACGAGATCCCAATTCACGTGGCCGGCTTTGCCGGCGATCCACTCGGCGACCGCGACGCCGTCTTCTTCTGCCTTGTGCGCGAGCATCGGGCCCGCGACGACGTCACCGATCGCCCAGACACCGGGTGCGGTGGTCTTGAGACGAGCGTCGACTTTGACGCGTTTCTTTTCGTCGAGTTGGACGCCGGCTTTTTCCAAGGCGAGTCCATCCGTGTACGGTCGCCGGCCAACGGATACGAGCACCTTGTCGGCGGGAAATTCCATCTTCTTCCCGTCGCGTTCGGCGGTGAGAATGCCTTTGGCGAAGCCCGTGACTTTCGCGCCGACTTCGATTTTGACGCCCTGCTTTTGGAAAATGCGAGTGAAGTTGCGGACGATATCGTCGTCGTACGTGGCGATGATTTTTGGCAGAAACTCGACGACCGTGACTTCGCTGCCGAGTCGTGACCAGACGGAGCCGAGTTCGAGGCCGATCGCGCCGCCACCGACGACGACGAGTTTCTTGGGGACGGAGCTGAACGCGATCGCGTGATCGCTGGAGACGACGGTCTCGCCGTCGAATTTCATGAACGGCAATTCGACGGGCGCGGAGCCGGTGGCGATGACGATGTTTTTGGCGGTGAGAGTTTGACGCGACGAAGGTGAACCGGACGACACGGAGGTCGTCCCTCCGTTTATCTCGATTTCGTTGGCCGAAACAAACGAGGCCGCGCCGGTGATGATGGTGATCTTGCGCGCCTTTGCCAGCTGGGCGACTCCGCCGACTAGCTTTGAAACGACGTCATCTTTTTTCTTCAACAACGTGGCGAGGTCGACTTCGACGCTGCCGAATTTAATGCCGTGCTCGGAGGCGTGTTGTTTGGCCCATGTGACATGCTCGGAGGAATGCAGAAGCGCCTTGCTCGGGATGCAACCGACGTTAAGGCAGGTCCCGCCGAGGGTGCTGCGTTTGTCGATAAGGGCGACCTTGAGGCCGAGCTGAGCCGCGCGAAACGCGCAGACGTAGCCGCCGGGGCCGGCGCCGATGACGATGAGATCGAAAGTGTCCATAAAGTAATCGTTCTCTTACTCGTAATCGTTCTCGTTCTCCCGGATTGAAAGGGTCTCGTTTCGAGAACGAGAAAGAGAACGAAAAACGAGAACGATTTCTTAGATTCCCAGAATCAACCGCGTGGGATCCTCGAGCACTTGCTTCAGTTTCACGAGGAACGTCACAGCCTGTTTTCCGTCGACGAGGCGGTGATCGTAGCTGAGCGCGACGTACATCATGGGGCGGATGACGACCTGGCCGTTGAGGGCAATCGGGCGCTCGTTGATCGCGTGCATGCCGAGGATGGCGCTTTGCGGCGGGTTGATAATCGGCGTGGAAAGCAGCGAGCCAAAGGTGCCGCCATTTGTGATCGTGAAAACTCCGCCTTCCAAATCGGCGAGCGTGATTTTCCCGTCGCGGGCGCGTGTCGCGGCGTCGGCGATTTTCTTCTCAACGGCTGCCATGCCGAGAGCATCGCAGTCGCGAATCACCGGGACCATGAGGCCCTTGTCGGTTGAGACGGCGACGCCGATGTCGTAGTAGTGATTTTCGACAATCGTATCGCCGTCGATCTGGGCGTTGACCGCGGGAACTTCTTTGAGGGCGTGAACGACGGCTTTCACGAAGAACGACATGAAGCCGAGTTTCACGCCGTTCTTTTTCACGAAGTCGTCCTGATATTTGGAACGGAGCGCCATCACGCCGGACATATCGACCTCGTTGAAGGTCGTGAGCATCGCGGCTTCGTGTTGCGCGGCGACGAGACGTTGCGCGATTTTCTGACGCAGTGGCGTCATCTTTTTGCGCGTCTGGCGTTCGGTTGCCGACCGCGCCGTAACCGGCGCGGCTACGGGTTGTGGTGTGGCGACGGGTTGTGGCGCTGGGGAGGGTGTAGCGGGTTTCGTGTCGGCGGCGGCGAGGACGTCGCCCTTGGTTACGCGGCCGGCTTTGCCGGAGCCTGCGATCTTTGATGTATCGACGCCGGTCTCGGCGGCGACGCGTCGCACGGCGGGAGACTGGGCGTCGGACCCCGCCGTAACCGGAGCGGCCACGGAGGCGTTCGCCGCTGCAGCGACGGGAGCTGATTTCGGTTCACTGGCACCTGCGGCGGCAGCAACTTCGGAATCGATCGTCGCAACGACCTGGCCAATTTTCACCTCAGCGCCGGCTTCGATGGCGATGGTGATTTTTCCGGCTGCCTCGGCGGTGCCTTCAGAAGTGATTTTGTCGGTCTCAAGCTCGAAGAGAGGCTGATCCTTTTTGACGATGTCGCCGTTTTGGACGTGCCACTTGGCGAGCACGCCGGAGCTGATTGATTCGCCCATCGGCGGGATTTTGACTTCGAGGTTCGGCATGAGAAGAGGAGAGGAAGTAGCGAGTAAACTGTATCGTTCTCGTAATCGTTCTCTTTCTCGTTCTCGCGGTTTTGTCGGCGCTCGTTTTTTTGAGAACGAGAAAGAGAACGAAGAACGAGAACGATACGGAGGTTCAGATGTTGAAGGCGTCCTGGAGGAAAGCGGCGAGTTCGAATTTGTGAAGTGCCAGTGCACCGACGGCGGGTGACGCGGCGGCGTCACGGCCCGCGTAGAGCGGCGTGAAACCGAAGATCTCCGCCAACTGTGGAGAGATGAACGACCACGCACCCATGTTCTGGGGTTCTTCCTGACACCAAACCAACCGGGCGCCGGAATAATCGTCGGCGAGTTGGGCGAGCTGGTCGCGATGCAGCGGATAAAGTTGCTCGATCCGCACGATGGCGGCGCCGGTGAGCTTGTTGCGATCACGGTAGTCGCACAAATCGTAATACACCTTGCCCGAGCAGAAGATCAGGCGTTCCGCTTTTTCCGGGCGGACCGGATCATCGATGATTTCCTGGAACGCGCCGGTCGTGAATTCATCGAGTCGGGATATCGCCGCCGGATGACGCAGGAGTGATTTCGGTGACATCACAACGAGCGGCTTGCGGAAATCCCGCTTCATTTGCCGACGGAGCGAATGGAAGAAATTCGCCGGTGTCGTGATGTTCGCCACCTGCATGTTGTCCTCGGCGCAGAGCTGGAGGAAACGTTCGAGACGGGCGGAAGAATGCTCGGGGCCCTGTCCTTCGTAGCCGTGCGGCAGGAGGAGAACGATGCCGCTGGTGCGTTGCCATTTCGATTCGCCGCTGGCGATGAACTGATCGATCACCACTTGCGCGCCATTGGCGAAATCGCCGAATTGCGCCTCCCAAATGCAGAGCATCTGGGGATAATCCATCGAATAGCCGTAGTCGAAGCCGAGCACAGCGGCTTCGGAGAGGAGCGAATTATAGACGCAGAAACGCGCCTGCTTGTCGGAAAGATTAAGCAGCGGAACGTATTTCTCGCGCGTGTCGGAATCGTAAAGCACCGCGTGACGATGGCTGAACGTGCCGCGCTCCGTATCCTGACCGCTGAGACGGACAGGCAGGTTTTCGAGAAGCAATGAGCCAAACGCCAGCGCTTCGGCAAACCCCCAATCAATCGGGCCGCCTTCCTTGTGCGCTTGAACGCGATTTTCCAGGAAGCGCTTGATCTTGGGATTCAACTTGAATGCCGCGGGCACCTTCGTGAGCCCCGCCACAATCTTATCGATCACTTCGGCGCTGATGCCGGTCGGAACGGGAGCGTGATGGTAGTCCGGTTGGAAAACTGCGGTGGAGCCTTCGAACTTGCTCGCTTCGATGGCGGCGGCGCGGCGGGCGCTTTTTACGACTTCCTTCGCCTTGGCCTTTTCGAGGTTGGATTCCAGCGCGGCGGAATATTCAGCCTTGATCGCGTCGGCGTCGGCTTGGGTGACCGTTCCTTCCTGCACGAGTTTTTCCGTGAGGATCGCCGACACCTGCGCGTGAACCGCGATTTTCCGGTAAAGCGTGGGCTGAGTGAACGCGGGTTCGTCGCTCTCGTTGTGGCCATGTTTGCGGTAGCAATACATGTCGATGACGATGTCGCGTTTGAACTTCACACGGAACTCGAGCGCGAGCTGTGCGACGTAGCAGACGGCCTCGGCATCGTCGCCGTTCACGTGGAAAACCGGCGCCTCGATCATCTTCGCGACGTCAGTGCAGTAGCGCGTGGAGCGGGCCTCGGACGGCTGTGTGGTGAAGCCGATCTGATTGTTAATAACGAGATGGACGGTTCCGCCGGTGCGATAGCCGGGCAGTTGCGAAAAATTAAGCGTCTCAGCGACGACGCCCTGGCCGGCGAACGCCGCGTCGCCGTGAATCAGGAAAGGAAGTACACGACGGCGATCTTCGGTGTCGCCGCGGATGCGTTGGCGTGCGCGGGCTTTACCCTCGACCACGGGATCAACGATCTCGAGGTGGGAAGGATTCGCGGCGAGGCGAACTTCGACTTTTTTGCCGGAGGTCGTCTCGAGGACGGCTTCATAGCCGAGGTGATATTTGACGTCACCATCACCGCCGACGGATTCCGGAATGTAGTTTTCGGAGAACTGTTCGAAGAGAATTTCGAACGGCTTGCGCATGATCGAAGTAAGGACGTTGAGGCGTCCGCGATGCGCCATGCCGAGGACGATTTCTTCAACGCCGACTTCAGGAGATTTTTCGATGACTGCGTCCATTGCGGCGATGAACGTTTCGGCGCCTTCGCCGGAGAAGCGTTTTTGGCCAACGTACTTCGTGTGAAGAAATTTTTCGAAGAGCTCGGCCTTGTGCAGGCGGCGGAGGATGCGGATTTTTTGCTTTTTGTTGAAGCTCGGCTGGTTGTTGCAGCCTTCCATTTGGGCCTGGAGCCACTCGCGAGCGTCGTGGTCCTGGCAGTGCATGTACTCGACGCCGATGTGTCCGCAGTAAGTCTGCTGGAGGGCAGTAACGATGTCGCGGAGCTTCATCTGACCGCCGCCCTTGAAGGTGGTGAGCGTGAAGGATTCGTCGAGGTCGGCTTCTTCAAAGCCGAAGTGGGCGAGGGATAGTTTGGGGTGGGGCGCCGGCGGTTCGTTTAACGGATCGAGGTGGGACTGGAGATGGCCATGAGCGCGGTAGGCGTTAATGAGCCGGCCGACTTGGGCCTGCTTCACGCTATCGACGATGCGGACGCCAGCCGATTGAACGGCAGTGAGCGGGTTGCCGCTGTTTCCAAGGGTGAACCCTTGGAAGAATGCACGCCAGGTTGGGTCGACGGAGTCGGGATTTTGCTGCCAGGCTTCAAATGCCGCCTCGATGACGGCGGCGTTAGCGTTGGGCGACACGTTAAGGGAATTCATGGAAGATAAGAAATGAGCGCCGGACGCAGGCAATCTGGGGCGGATTGCGCGGGGCGCGTCATTAGAAAAGATAGTCGGCTAACACAACATGAGTTCGGCGGCGACTCAAGCACGAGGTGCTCACGAGCGAGGGATTGCAATCGGGCTTAACCCGAGTAACAGCGGGATAAGTTTTCTCATCGAACCAACATGGAAACCCAAATCAAAGAATCGCTGACGGCGCTCCTCGCAGGAATCAAGGCGGCTGACGGACAAAGTGTTGCGGCCGAAATGGCGAAGTTGGATGAATTTCTCGAACGCGGACGGTCGACGTTGCATCCGCAACTTGTTCATTTTTTGCAAAACCGGAGCTACGCAAAAGCCGTGATGTTTTTAGGAGGCGCAACGGATATACCCGTGGGCGCGTGCGGCGGACGCGCGGGGAAAAGTTGACCATGGCAGCCGGTGGCAAAATTCCGACGGATGGCGGAGGTGGGCTAGGGCAGAATCCATTTGGCGCGTTGAGTAGTGCGGGCCTGCCTATAGCGCCAAAAGCTGTGCTGGAAAAAGCGGCGGCAGCGACCAGCACGAAAGCGCCGGTGAAACCCGAGAAAAACCGCGGTCGAGTGGACATCAAACGCGAGACGGGAAATCGCGGTGGGAAAACGGTGACGGTGATCAGCGGCTTCGTCGGGATCGGGCTACCGGAGAAGGAACAGCTCGCGAAGAAGATGCGGGCCGCGTGCGGTTGTGGCGGAACCGTGAAGGACGGGCAGATCGAAATCCAAGGCGATCAGCGCGAAAAAATCGCGGCGATTTTGGCGGAGGCGGGATTCCGGCCGGTGTTTGCGGGCGGGTGAGCCATGGGCATCGTTTGTTCACTCTTTCGTGCGCCTGACGTTACGCTTACGACGCTGACCGCGAACCCTGAGTTCTTTCACGATTTCGAAAGGCTCGACGAAAAGCCTTTCAAATACGAAGTGAAGCCTGGTCTCATCGGACGATTACTCGGCAAAAAGCCGCGAGTCGTCCAATTGGGTCACAACGAGCTGCCTTTCGAGCGAATCACTGAGGACGACCGACACTACTTGGATAAGGCGTGGCACGTCCTGCACTATTTAATGGTGGGTACCGCGAACGAAACTGATGAGGTTTTGGGTTTCTTTCTTTCCGGAGGAGCATCGATTGGCGAGCAAGTGCCGGGAGCTGATGTCATCCCCAGAGTTTTCCTAGCAGATCAAACAGTTGAGATCGCCGCTCAAGTGTCAGGTCTTGCGATCGAAACACTTGCCTCCCGATTCCACTGGCCCGAGATGATGCGCCAGCAAGTTTACCCAGAAATCAGAATTGAAGAGAAATTTCCCCAGCAACTTTGGGACGACTACCGGGAGCGATTTATCGGTTTGAAAGAATTTCTTCAGACTACGACCGAAGCGAAGCGAGGCATGGTCGTCAGTTATGGGTAATGCCTCGTGTTTGTCCGATAATGGCGTGTTAATTCGAGCGCAGTCGGAATATCGTTGAACCCAGTCCGCCCCATCCGGTGGTGCCGTAGAAAAGTCCGTCGCTCGCCTGATATAAACCTGCGGCTGGCAAAGCTCCATCAGTGTCGCCTGCACCAAAATTGACCAATGCCGTATATTCACTTCCATCGGTTTTGAGGGTGAACACTACACCGACATTGAACGTTCCTCCGAAATTAGTGACGCCGTAGAGTGAGCCATTCTTTTCGACGACTCCCGGTTGAAGGATATTTTGATCTGCGACATCGTCCATTACGAAGCTGCGCAAGACAGCGTACCCGTTGCCATCAGTCGCTAATTTGAAAATAACGCCTTGGTTGCTGGAGCCGCCTGCGGTGGTAGTTCCATAAAGCAAACCATCACTTCCCTGGATTACGTTTACTCCTGGTGCAGCCCCGTCAGAGCCACCCACGAAATGTTTAAGAACGGTATAGCCGCTCCCGTCTTTTCGAAGGCCGAACACGATTCCATAGCCAGTGCTACCGCCGGTGGAGGTTGTTCCGTAGAGCATTTCATTTGCCCCCTCGGTGAGAATTGAGGGTGATTGCCCGTCGATGCTACCGCCCGCGAAGTTATGAGTGATCGCGTACCCGGAACCGTCTTTGTTAATCTTGAAAACAGTCCCGAACCCACTGCTTCCGCCAGAACCGGTCGTGCCGTAGAGCGCACCGTCACTGCCCTCGATCACTCCTTGAGGCCATGATGCATCGGCGGCAAAGCTTCGCAACACGGTATAGCCGGTCCCGTCGTTGTTAATTCGGATGAGGTCTCCTCCCACGATGCCATAAAGAGCGTTGTCACTTGCTGCGATTACGCCTTGGACGAAATTTCCGCGACTGGTTGAAGTCAAATTCCGCAGCACGGCGTGGCCGGATCCGTCTTTGTTAACCTTGAATATGGTACCGTTGTTGGAACTTCCGCCGAGGTACGTCACGCCGTAGAGCACACCATCTGGGCCCTCGGTAACTGAAGTCATTAGAAACGATCCATCGGGGCCGCCAAAGTTTTTCAGGACCGTGAAATTGGTGCCGTCGCTGCTGTTGATCCTGAACATCAGCCCACGACCACCGGGTCCGCCCAGCTGGGTGACGCCATAAACGACACCGTTGTTGATGCTGACTGGAGCATTTTGGAAGGGAAGAAATCCTCCGTCGGCTGTTCCACCCGTAAAGGTCTTCACGACCCCGAAGCTCGTGCCGTCTTTGTTTATTCTGAAGACCGAACCGCGGCCACCTGGACCGTAAGCGGTAGTAATGCCGTAGAGAGTGCCGGTGACGTCCTCTTTTAATTGCGCGGAGGGCGCGCCGCTTTCGGTGGTGTCACCCGCGAAGTTTTTGATTACCGCGTGACCGGTGCCATCTGCGTTTAGGCGAAATAGGGTGCCGCGATTCGTGATGCCACCGGTAGAGGTCGTGCCATACAGCACCCCATCGGTTCCGAACAGCAAGGGACCACGGGGCGCTGAGCCATCAACGCCGCCGCCAAACGTTTTGAGCACGCTGAAATTCGAGCCGTCGTTGTTGAGTTTGAAAACGACACCGAACCCGCTCGCACCGCCGCTGCCCGTTGTACCGTAGAGTGCTCCGCCAGGACCCTCGATTAATCCAACGGCCGCCTTGCCATCACTGCCTCCCGAGAAAGTTTTGAGCACAGTGTAGCCGCTTCCGTCTTTATTGATTTTAAAAATGACACCCACATTTTGAGGCCCACCTCTTGTGGTAGTGCCATAGAGGCTGCCATCGGTTCCTTCGATGAGTGAGTTGGGATTTACCCCGATCGAGGATAGAACAAACGTCCACAAGACTACGTAGCCGGTTCCGTCTTTGTTGATCCTGTAGATCGTGCCGCCACTCGCCGAGCCACCACTGCTGTTCGTGCCGTAGAGCATGCCGTCGGAGCCTTCAACGAGCGAAGTGGGAGAATGGCCGGTTTCAGCCGATACTCCAAAATTTTTCAGAAGGCTGTAATTCGAACCATCTTGATCGATCTTAAATAAGAGGCCGGCTCGATAGCCTCCCTCCGCGTTAGAGAAACCATATAAGACTCCATCATGCCCCATGATAACGCTCGAACCTGAACCTGCGTCGGAGAAAGTCTTGATGACTTCATAGGCTGGAGGCTGTGCGATGTAGGCAAAAGTGTAGCTGTTATTGGCTCCCGGATTCAGCATCACTGTTAACGAAGTGGGCGCCGTGTAACCGGCCAACTCGGAAAATTCGATTAGGTGAGGGCCTTCCGCTAAGTTGGTCGCCGAATTGCCGCTGGCCTGCCACGAACCGCCGTCAAGTCGCCATTGAGCGCTTGTTGGGGCGAGGGTAACCGTGACCGAAGCCAATGGCGTGTAGTTGCGGACTAATGTGGGGTTGGTACCGCTGACGAGAGTGACTGTTTCAGGCGATGGAGTGATATAGCCCTCCACTGCCGCGAATTCGACAGTATGGGCTCCGAGAGCGAGATTGTTGAGGATGGTGGAGGTGTATTGCCAAGGTCCGTTGTCGAGCCGCCACTGTGCCTGCGTGGGAGTGAGCGAAACGGTGAACGAGGCCAACTGAACGTAGCTTCGCGTCAGCGTTGTGTTTTGCGCGGCTGTCAATGACACCGTTTCCGCCGCCGGGGCCGTATATCCGGCGACCGGCGCGTAGTCGACAGCGTGAGCGCCGGGAGCGAGATTCGTCACGGTTGCCCCGTTGGCTTGCCACGCACCACCGTTGACGCGCCATTGTGCAGACGACGGAGTAAGGATGATTTTTAGCGACGCCGTCTGAATATACGTCGCGGTCAACGTTGTCGTTTTGCCGTTGGGGATTGTAACGCCAGCTTGCGCCGGCGCGATCCATCCCGAGACGGTTTTATAATCAACTGAATGCGAACCAACGCTCAGGCTGTTCACAGTGACGGCGCTATTGCGCCAAATGCCGTTGTCGACACGCCATTGAGCGCCTGCAGCAACGGCTTGAGCAGGAGCTATCGTGACTTTGAGGCTACCGGCGGCATGCAGCTCTGCGCAAAAAAAGCAGCAGAGCGCCGCGAAGAGTCGCAGAGCTGTTTTCATTGGTGAGTTGGCTGGAACGCTGAACTCACCGACACTGCTCCGCTGCAATGGGCTGGCAATTCCGAATATTACGTTTTCGCGGGAATCACGTCGCTTCCGGTCTTCACGCAGGAACTAAGCCGCGAGACCTGCCGCTAGAGTCAGTGCGCCCTTCGCGCGATTCAGGATATATAAGTGATAGCCTGGCGCGCCGTGCGCGAGGAGGTCGCGGATTTGCGTGAGCGCCCAATCGATGCCGATTGTTTCAACCACATCGGTGTTATCGGCGGCGGCTTCGAGGCGCGTGATTAGCTTTTGCGGCAGCGTTGCACCGCACATTGTCGTGAAACGCTGGATTTGTTTCAACGACAGCACGGGCATGATTCCGGGAACGATGGGAATGGTGATTCCCGCGGCGCGACAGCGATCAACGAAGCGAAAGAAAACGGCGTTATCGAAGAATAGCTGCGTCGTGATAAAGTCGGCCCCGGCGTCCACCTTTCGCTTGAGATTGATGAGATCGACTTCGAGCGACGCGGCTTCCGGATGCCGCTCAGGATAACCTCCCACGCCCAAACAAAAATCGGTGTGTCCTTGCTTGAGGAGGCCGACCAGATCACTCGCGTAACGAAGGCCATCTTTGTAGGGCGTAAAAGTCGTCTCGCCCTTGGGCGGGTCGCCGCGAAGCGTCATGATGTTGCGAAATCCGCCAGCGTAAATGCGCTCCGCCACGTCAGATAGCTCGGCTCGCGAATGCCCTACGCACGTGAGATGCGGCATGACAGTGAACCCACATTCCTGTCGGAGAATTTCACTGACTTGCGCCGTCCGTTCGCGAGTGCTGCCACCGGCGCCGTACGTCACCGACACGAAGTCGGGATTCATCCTCTTGAGTGCGGTCGCGGTTGCGCGAAGAGCTTCGACACCTGCGTCGTCCTTGGGTGGGAAAAACTCCAGTGAGCGCAGCGGGCGTTGTTGCGCGAAAAATTCGGAGATCGGACGATCGGGAGGCATGTCGAATCAACACATACGGGAGTGTTGATATGTGTAAAGGGAAGAGTTGGGGTGACAGTGTAGGTGGCGCGCGCGCCGCGCAACGATCGGGCGCGGTGTTCCGCGACGAGCGCGCCACCTATAGATCGAATCGACTTTGCTTAAGCGGAGGGACCGGCTCCGTCCGGTCCGGGTTTGCGATGAGTACATCAAATACACTGACGGCACGGAGGTCGTCCCTCCATTCCGGAAAACATCAGCTACTGCGCGCTCGCAGATACGCTCGCCAGCCGCCGAACGAGGTAATGTCGGTCGCGCCTGTGAGCGCGGCGGGTTCGCAGATAAAGCCTTTGACGCTGGAACCATCCGCAAGAAGGAGTGTGCCGATTCCCAGCGGCTGCGGGATCGCTGACACAAAATCGGCCCAAGCGGACGGAGCGAGTGACCAGATCTCCAGTTCGATCGACCGGCCTTCAGTTGGCGCCACGCGAACCAAGCCGGGTTTTGGTGGGGTGGTGTTGGCGAGCGCGTAAAGTTTGTAGCAGTCCGCGGTGGGAGTGGTGCGGACGAGGTGCGCATCGAGATCCGTCAGCTGGTGGTTGAGCGGTTGGCCGGTCAGATGAGCTCCCACGACGGCGAGAAGCAGTTCTTTTGATTTGGGTGAAACGGAGTCGAGCGTTGCGATCGCCGGTAGCGGCTGGCCAGTTGCGCCCAATGTTTTCCCCGTGGCGCGATGAAAGCGTTCGCCCAGTGAAGCAAGGCGAGCATCCGTCCACGCCGGACCGAACAACGTGATGCCAAACGGCAGGTTGTCCGGACGGAAACCGGCGGGCACGGCGAGCGCGGCGGTATCGAGGAGATTGGCGAAATTCGTATAGTGTCCGAGACGCGAGTTGAGTGTAACGGGCTCCGCTTCGAGTTGAGCGCGAGTATAAATGGAGGCGGCGGTGGGCAACACGAGCGTATCCACTTTCTCCCACGTGGCGTCGGCGGCGCGTCGGAGCGCGGCGAGTTTATAGAGCGCTTCGAACGCATCGACCGCGAGTGGCTTGGACCCGCCTTCGATGATTTTGCGCGTGACGGGAAAAATCGCGTCGGCGTTTTTCGCGTGAAACGCGCGTACGGCGGACCAGCGTTCGGCCACCCACGGGCCTTCGTAGAGCAGGCGGGCGGCGTCGCGGAACGGGGCGAAGTCGATTTCGACGCGCGTACCGCCGAGCGCTTCAAGTGCGCGAATCGCGTCGGCGAAGAGCGCGGGATTGTGGGTGTCGCCGAACCATTCGAGTTGCTCCGCAGCGGGGACGCCGAAACGAAAGGCGGATCCGAGATCGCCGGGAAGTTCGACGGGAGCGGGCCGGGAGAACGGATCGGCTTCGTCGTAGCGTCCGGCGATTTCTGCCACGGCCCTGGCGTCCTTTACCGTGAGCCCGAAGATCGAGACGCAATCGAGCGAACGACACGCCGGAACAACGCCGCGCGTACTCACGCACCCGCGCGTCGGTTTGATGCCGACGAGATTTTGAAACGACGCGGGCACGCGGCCGGAGCCGGCAGTATCGGTGCCGAGGGAAAAACTCACGAGTCCGGCGGCCACGGCGGACGCTGATCCGCTGCTCGATCCGCCAGGAATCATTTCGGGGTGAAACGGATTGCGTGGCACGCCATACGGCGAGCGTACGCCCACGAGGCCGGTGGCGAATTGATCGAGATTGGTTTTCCCAATGGGAATTGCGCCGGCGGCGAGGAGTCGCGCAACGACCGCCGCACTTTCCGCGGGCGTGTATGCAAATTCTGGGCACGCGGCGGTGGTGGCTGTTCCGGCGAGGTCGATGTTGTCCTTGATCGCGAAGGGCACGCCATAGAGTGGCTGGGTGGCGGGGCCGATTGTTTCCACGCGAGTGGCGTGGGCGAGGAGTTCCGTTTTTGAACGCAGGTGAATCCAGATCGCGGGATCATCGTATGCGGCGATTCGGCGAAGGGTTTCTTCGACGAGCTGCGAAGGCGTGAAGGCGCCGGTGGCGTAGGCGGCGCGAAGCGAAGTGAGATCGAAACTGATCGCGGACAGGGAGGACATCGGAGGCGAGTTGCAGCTTTCCAGCCAACTCGGAGGCGTCAACGCCGAGGAAGGTAGCGTACGGCGACCGCGTCGTAACCGACACGGCTACATGACCGCGCCGTAACCGGCATGGCTACGCGGATTCGGAAACCAAATCGTGAGAGGCGTGCGCCACTACTTCGGGTTTGCGTGCGGTGACGCCGGAGAATTTCGCACAGGCGGCGAGGAAAATGGCGACCATCAGATAACTCGCGGCGACTTGGGGCGATTCGCCAAAGCCGATCCGCTCGCCGTGCATGAAACCAAAAAACGTCATCACGGCGCCGGTTCCGGCGAAAGCGGCGGCGCGCCACAACTGCCGTTCGATGATGAAAACAGCGGTCGCGGCAAGCACGAGTCCGGCGAGGACCGCGCCGCCGCCGAGGATCTCGAGGCCGTGCAGCAACACGCCCTGGCCAGCCATCTTCTCGTGCAGGGTTGCATCAATCGTGTGGATGCCTGCGGCGCTCAGAGCGCCCTGCACCTGGGCGAGCGCCCACGCGGCGATGTTGGGCACAAGCGCAAGAATGATCGCGGGCGCGTGCCGGCGCGGCGTTTCCTGAAAAGCCTGCGAGCCGATCAGCATGCCGATGTAGAGCAGGATCGGCAGAATCGCGACGACCGGAACCAGCGCGAGCATCACGGGCACAATGCCGAGCCAGCAGAACAGAATGATCATCACCCCCGTCGCAACCGAATATCCAATACGCCCGCCCATCGCCTTCCAGCCGGGGTGCCCGATGTAAACGGCGAGGATGAAAGGGTTCCCCATCATGCAGCCGATGAGACTGACCACACCGTCGGCGGCGAGCACGCGGATCGTGGGAAAACTGTCACCGGCGGCGGCCGCGCTTTCGACATTGTCGATTGCCTCGACGAGATCGTAGAGGCCGAAGGGAATCGCGGTGACGAGCAGCACGCCGAGAAACTCGAAGCCGGAAAACACGTGGCCGATCGCCGGCAGCGGCACGTGGAAACCGAAATTAGTGATCGAATCCGTGAGGCCGGCGAGCGAAAGGCCGCCGTAGTTGAAATCGAAAAGCGTCGAGCCCCACGCGATCACGGTGCCGGCCGCGATCGCGACAAGTCCGGCAGGAATTCCGCGAAAATAGCGAACGCCACCAAACCAGTTGACCAGGAGAATGACGAAGCAAACCAGGCCGATGACCGGGGTGAGAAACATCTGCAAGGCCGGGCGCATCGAGATAAATGTTACAGAGACGCCAGCGAGGGTGCCGAGCAGAGCGGCGCGCGGCGTAACTTTGCGGACCCAGCGGCCAACGAAGCCGCCGATGACGAGCACCACACTTTGAATACACACCCAGGTGAGGCCGGCCTCCCATGCCTTGATCGGGTCGCCGGTGCGCAGCTTGATCGGCAGCATCACGACGAAGACAACGATAAACATGTGGCCAACGCCGGGGCCCGACGGCATCGCGCAGACATCGTTGCGACCGGTCTTGCGCGCGAGGTCGTACGCGAGCCAGGCGTAGTAACAGCTGGAGAGGCAAAGGGTGAGTCCGACCGCGGGGAGGATGCGGCCGAAGACGAGTGCGTCCGGCATCTCGAGCACGAAACGCAGGAGACCGGTGAGCGTGAGAACGTTGACGAGGATGTTGGTGCCGAAACCGAAGAAGGCGTTCCAGTCGCCGGGGACCCAGAGTTTGGGTTTGGTGGTGGTCATGTGATTTTCGAATTTGGATTCTCGATTGTCGATTTCAGAAGAGGAGGTCGGGCGCGCGATCGTTCAGCCGAGTGCGGCGAGAATTTTTTCGGAGTGAGAAACCCAGCCGAAGATGCCGTCCTGGGCCTTGATCATCGCGAGGCCCGCGGCGTGGAATTCCGGGAAATAGGAGCCGACGCAATCTTCGGGGACGAGGCAGTCGTAGCCGCGGTCGTTGGCTTCGCGCACGGTGGTGTTAACACATACTTCGGTCGTCACGCCGGTGACGATGAGCTGACGGATGCCGCGGTTTTGGAGGATTGCGTGAAGGTCGGTGGCGTAGAATGCGCCTTTGCCGGGTTTGTCGATCACGGGCTCGGCGGGTAGCGGACTGAGCTGCGGAATGATTTCGTGGCCGGGCTCGCCGCGAATGAGGATGCGACCCATCGGGCCGAGATCGCCGATCAGGCGTGTGCCGCGGCCACGATGGCGTTTCGCGGCCGGAAGATCCATGAGGTCGGGGCGGTGGCCTTCGCGCGTGTGCATCACCTGCAGGCCGTGAGCACGCCAGGCGGCGAGAAGTTTTTGGTTGGGAACGATGGTGCGACGCAGGAGCGCAACATCGTTGCCGAGCGTTTCGCCAAAACCGCCGGGTTCGAGGAAATCGCGCTGCATGTCGACGATGAGCAGCGCGCAGTGAATGGGCGCGAAGGCAAACGCATAGGGCTCCGCATCGATGAAGATGGTGGCGGAGGGATTCATCGCGGTGGGATTTTGGTCGCCGCACGCATTCCCGACTGTGTGGAAACACGCGTGAAGTACGCGTGAACCGAATAAGGCAACACACCCCGCCCTTCGGGCACCCCTCTTGCTAGAGG
>CBRAFL010000060.1:0-19402 GCA_967755055.1 uncultured bacterium | reverse complement strand
ACCGACGGCGGCGCGAACCGGCGAAAGGCACGCGGCGAAACCCGTGCCGTCAGCACGGTTGGCCGTGAAGTGGTGCATCTCGTTATAGAGGCTCTGTGCGGTGATGGAGAAATCGCCGGTGTCGCGGGTGAGAACCGCGAAGGCGGCACCGTCGCCCAAGCCAATGGAGCCCGTCGGCCGGTCCGCGTACGGGGCGGGAAAACCGGAGTTGAGGATTTTCAGCGCGTGAAAACCTCCGGTCACGAATGGGCTGATGAAATCGAAGGAAAAAACCAGCGCCTCATCAGCGAAATTCGCGTGGAGCGCGCGCGTGGCGAGGAGCAGTCCCAGATGCGCGGATACGCAGGCGTGCGAAACGGTGGAGATGTTGGCGCCCCAGCCGAGTTCGCGCGAGAGCCATTCGACGCAACGATGAGGGGTGCCGTAAGCGAGATGTGCCGGGTTTCCGCGGTGACGGAACGCGTGGAGACTGCCGACGCCGAAGTTACTGCTTGTGACAAAGATTGGCCGGCGCGCGGTGCCCCAAGGTTCGCCCGGAATCGTTGCGACGAGTGCGCGCAATCCAGAGAGCCAACTCGGAGGAGCGGTTTCGTCGAGACCGCGAGCGGCGGCGAGGGCGAGCGGCACGGGTTCGCCGCCGTCCTGGCCGAGGACGGGTGCGAGTTGCAACGCGCGTTCGCCGCGCAACAAGGCGGCGTGAGTAGCGCGAGCGTCGCCGAGGCCGGTGAGACAGCCGGCGGCCGCGATTCTGACGGGAGGCAGAGGAGCCATGGCGGCGATGGACGTGCCGCCGAGATTAGCCGGCGAGGCGCGCGGGGTCGGCGCGTAAACGGATGTATTCGGCGAGATGGGCCACGCTGGCGAGCGCCTGACGCGATTCTTCGCTGCTTGAGATCTTAATGCCGAACTCCTTTTCCAAGGTCACGACGAGTTCCAAGGCGTCGATCGAATCCAGATTAAGGCCGGAGCCGATGAGGGGCTCATTATCAGCGAGGTCGGCGGGGTTGACGTCTTCAAGCTTCAGCGTGGAGACGATGAGTTGCTTGAGCCGTGGGATAAGAGGATCGGGCATGCGAGGGCTTTGCGACAAGTAGAAGAAATGGCGCGGGCGCCAAGTCACGCCCGAAGTTCGTCGGAGGGCGGTTTAAAATCGGGGAGTCCGCAACACGCCTGTTTCTCACTCGCCATCCATTTTCGTTGCAACGCTTACGGCTCAAATGAGGTAAGCCGGTCAACCAAGCCCGACGTTTTTTAGGCATTTGACGACTGTCGTCCCTCGGTAAAGAATCAAGTTCATGGTAAAGACTCGCATCTCAAGTAAAGGGCAGACCACGATTCCGGCGAAATTTCGGTCGCGGTGGAAATCCACCGAGTTGGTTTGGGAAGAGGCGCCCGATGGTGGAGCTTACGTCAGGCCTGTTCCGGATATCATGTCTCTGTTCGGATCGGCCAAATCGGCAGCACCGCGAGATCTTGACGAGAAGGGCAAGGCGAGAGCTGCATGGGGACGGGAGAAGGAGAACGGAAAAAAGTGACGCCCTGTTATCACTTGGACGCGAATGTGGTCCTCCGTTTCCTCCGCAACGACGATCCAAAACAATCGCCGGCGGCAGCAAAGCTGTTCGAGCACGCGAAGGCTGGTAAAGCGCGTGTTGCCCTCTCAGCGGTTACTGTCGCTGAGATTTTTTATGTTCTTTCGCGAGTCTACAAACACACGAAGCCGGATACCGCAGCAAAGTTGATCCCATTGATTCAGTCGGATGTTGTTGAGGTGGAAAACCGGGCACGAGTGCTTGATTCGT
Organism: uncultured bacterium; assembly: GCA_967755055.1. Classification (GTDB taxonomy): domain Bacteria; phylum Verrucomicrobiota; class Verrucomicrobiia; order Opitutales; family Opitutaceae; genus Opitutus. The sequence goes on along the minus strand of CBRAFL010000060.1, from coordinate 17,600 downwards.
TGAAACGTGTTGCACGCGTTAATGTAGATTTTGGCGACGGCTACCTGGCCGCAACAGCGGCTGAAGGTCGTGATTCAATCGCTTCGTTTGATAGCGACCTCCAGGCATTCGCTGACGTCGTAACCGTTGTCCCATCGTAAGTGGGAGTGCGGGTTGGCGAGGAGGCGGTGTAAAAGTGGCTACACCTTGACATTCTACATATCAGACGAGTAGATTCTCTAGGTATCGTATGGATGCGAAGAAATCGGATCTCCTTCAAGGCACACTGGACATGTTGATCCTCAAGGTCGTCGCGATGGGGCCGATCCATGGTTACGCTATTTCAAAACGGATTCAGCAGATCTCCAACGACGTGCTGTGCATCCAGCAAGGTTCGCTCTATCCGGCGCTGCACCGACTGGAAAAGCGCAAATGGCTCCGGGCTGAATGGCGGGACGCTGAAAGCGGTCGTGAGGCCAAGTTCTATGAACTCACTGCGGCGGGCCGTAAACAGCTGGCGGCTGAGGAGTCGGATTGGGATCGTCTGTCCGTCGCAATCGGAGCGGTGATGCGGATCACTCAATAGAGGCGAGCATGAGTTTTCTCTCGGCTCTATTCCGTCGGAAAGCGCACGAGCAAAAACTCGATTCAGAACTGCGCTTCCATCTGGAGAGTCAGATCAGGGACAATATCGAGTCAGGAATGGATTCGGCCGAGGCGAGGCGGCTGGCTGCGATCGAGTTCGGCGGGTTGGAGCAAACAAAGGAAGAATGCCGCGACGTGCGACGCGGGCGATGGCTGGAGACGACGCTGCAAGATTTGCGATTTGGCGTGAGGAGCCTGCGCCGGTCTCCCGGTTTCACGACTGCGGCACTGGCGACGATCGCGATCGGAATCGGCGCGAACACCGCGATCTTCAGCTTCGTTAATGGCGTGTTGCTCAAACCTCCGCCCTATCCAGATGCGGATCGAATCGTGGCGATCGTTGAGAAGCGCCCGACGGGAAACTGGAGTCCGGTTTCGGCTCTCACCTATCTCGATTGGGCGAAACAAAACACCGTCTTCGAGTACATGACGGCGCAAAAAATGAGCGAGATCGCTCTGACCGGGATCGAAGTCCCGGTGCATTTGCTCGAGCTACAGGTTTCAGCGCACTTTTTTGATATTTTTCGAATTCGGCCGGCATTGGGCCGAACGTTTCTTGACGGTGAAGACCAACCGGGCCGGGACGCGATCGTCATTCTAAGCAACAAAATCTGGGTTTCGCGATTCGCCGCCGACTCCGGGGTGATCGGCCGTAAAATACTACTCGATGGAAAACCGACCACGGTCGTCGGCGTAATGCCACCGGGGGTATTCGACCGAAGCTGGCCTGAAATTTACCGGCCTCTATCATTTACGTCAGAGCAAATTTCTCGTGATTCCCGCTGGATCATCCCTGCTTACGCGCTGCTGAAGCCAGGTGTGACGGTTGAGCAAGCCCGCGCGGAGTTGGATTTGATCGGAGCCCGCATCGCACGCCAATATCCAGAAACAAACAAAGGATGGGGCGTGAACACGATGCAGTTTGCCGGGACGCTCGTGTGGGATGAGTTGAGGCGATCGCTCTACCTTCTCATGGCAGCGGTGGGAATGGTGTTGCTGATCGCGTGTGCCAATCTCGCGAATTTGATTCTGGCCCGAGGCATCGTGAGAGAACGCGAAGTGGCGATACGGGTCGCACTTGGCGCCGGACGGGGGCGGCTCGTGCGACAGTTCCTGACGGAGAGTCTGCTCTTATCCTTCGGGGGAGGCGCACTCGGCTTGCTCATAGGCTATGGTGGAATCGCGGCGCTGAAGCTTGCGCCGCCCGGTGGTTCATTGCCGGCGACCGCCACCGTTGGCATCGATGGCCGCGTCTTGTTCTTCACGCTGGGATTGTCGCTTATGACCGGAATTATTTTTGGCCTTGTGCCAGCGTTGAAGGCAACGCGGCTCGATTTCACACCTGCGATCAAAGATGGGCATCCTGGCGGTAGCAGAGGTCGCGCGTTCCATCGCCTTCGCGGCGCTTTGATCGTCACCGAGGTGGCGCTGGCGTTTATTCTGCTAAGTGGGGCTGGATTGCTCATCCGGAGTTTCTTCCAACTCCAGAAAGTCGATGCAGGCTTTGATTCGACGAATCTCGCGACCGCCTATCTGCCGATTTCCGACAAGCGCTTTCCTTCCGGAGCCGAGTTGAGCATCTATCTCGATCAAATCGTTGAACGCATCGGTTCGCGTCCCGGCGTGAGCGATGTCGCACTGACGACGGCGCCGCCGATCAATTGGGGCTGGGGTTGCGGCATGCAGTTTCGGGTTGCCGGTACAAACGACAGCGACGTTGCCCACCGTCCGTATTGCGGATTCAAGATGGTGACTCCGTCGTATTTCCGTACGCTCGGCATGAGACTCACCAAAGGAAGATTGCTGAGCGATCGCGACGTGATGGGCGCTTCGCCCGTCACGGTCATAAGTGAATCGATGGCCAAGAAATATTTTCCGAACGAGACTCCGCTAGGACGGCATGTTTTAGTTCAGGAACGGGGATTCGCCACGAGTGCGTTCGGCCCTGAAATTCCGTGGGAAATTGTCGGCGTCGTGAAGGACGAAAAAAATGGGGCAATGCGCGACGAAGATTCCGCTGGAATGTATGTTACAGTTAAGCAAAGCCCGAGCACGTTCCAGTTCCTTATTGTGCGCGGCGCCATCGATCCAGTCGTATTGGAACACTCGATGCGCCTTGCGCTGCGCGGGCTGAGTGGCGACCAGGTAATGGATAATTTGATCACCTTCGACCAGGTGAAGGCGAACTCGATGGCCTCTGACCGGCGCCGCTCCTGGCTCCTGGCGATTTTCGCGGCGGTCTCCCTCCTGCTCGCAGGGATGGGACTCTACGGCGTGATCTCTTATTCAGTCGTGCAACGCACGCGCGAGATCGGTATTCGGACGGCGCTCGGCGCGACCTCCGGGAATATTCTCCGCTTGGTGGTGCGCAGTGGAATGAAGCTGACAGTTATTGGATTGATGATTGGCATTCTGGGTGCCGTAGGGCTTTCCCAAATGATCGCGTCCATGCTGTTCAACGTCGGGAAATACGATCCGGCCACCCTGACGATGGTGGGTGGGATTCTCGCCATCACGGCACTGTTGGCCTGCGCGATTCCCGCGCGACGCGCCACGAAAGTGAATCCGATCGTTGCGTTGCGATGCGAGTGATTCGGCGAAAAGAAAATCCGCGTCAGCTTCCAATATTTTTCGTGCCGCAACCCGTTTGACTCACCCTCGATCTCCGTATCATGAAAACCTCTACAGCAGCTTTTCTATCGGTGCTCTCTATTTGCGTCGCGGTGGGGGCGGAGACGCGTTCTGGCACTCCTGCGCCGCAGCCGCGTGTTCGCCTTGATCCGGCGACTCGTGCAGCCGTCGTGGTTCCCCAAAATGAAACCGGCAGCGCGTCCGACGTGCCTGTTATGCTCGATCGATTTGTGGTGAAAGATCGTCGCGAGCTGCCCATCCAGCGTCCGACAGTGGAAGATCCGACCGGCGAATTTTCCCCGTTGAAAGGCGGTCGTTTGCTGCGGCGCGATGTGGGCGGCGTCCGCGTTGAAGTCGGGCTGTGGCCGTGGATCGAATTGTTCGAGAGGGAGTCGCGTTATAAAGATTCGAGAACGCACGTGAAAATGGATTTCCTGCGGATCAAGTGGTGACCGATTAAATTTCGGGATCCGCCAGGGCGGCCTTCGAAATAAAATCCAAATCTCAGAGGGGAACCGCTAATAGGATTTTCCCAATGGGGAAATCTTGATCCAGTGGCTACGGCTAATGTGACCGCTACGCCCAAAGGGCACCCGCAACGGTCACCCCTTCGCTCCGCTTCGGGGCCGCACCAGGTGCGACCATCTCCGCGCTGCCGCGCTCCGTCGCCTGCGCCTTGAGGTGATTGGAGCCCGCTAATCGCGGTCTGCGATCAGCGGACCCCGCTTCGAGGCGTCAGCGGGCGCGCCAGCGTCGCCAGCCAAGGAGTCCGCAGAGTCCCAGCGCCGCAATCGAACTTGTGGTTGCTGGCTCGGGAACAGGCGTCATCGGCGGGCCCTGAACAGGCGTCGCTGTCATCTCGTCCGCATTGGTCCACGTCCAGACGCTCGTATCAGCTGAATAAAACCCTGGACCCCCTTGGAAGATGTACTGTGCGTACTCGGGGTCACCGTAGACTCGGAAATAAATGGCTGCGCCCTCCGGTGAAAGGTCCGGGTTCAAACCCAAACTCGCCTCAAAAATTAATGGCCCACTGACGTAATCTCGCGGTGGGCTTTCAATACTCCACGCCCCGTTGGGGAGATGCTTTACCACTAATCCGAATGGTGCGATGTCGAGGTGCCCCAGAACGTCGATGTCTCCCCACAACCTGAAATCGAATATACGCGGTTCACCCGGTGATGCAGCGGCAGCTAAGTCTACGACCGTCTCAAAGTGCAGGCTGCCCGCAATCGGGTGAACATGGTGTTTCAGATAACCGTTCTCGTCGTAAGGGTCGGGACTGGCGATGTTGTACTCATAGAAATCCCCGTCGATGTGCGTGGTGTTGAAGGCCACCCGTATGAGTTGCGCGTGAGCCGCGGTCGCGATTGCGACACCCAGCACCGCTAATCCTGTAAAGATCGACCGCTTCATTCTGACACTTTACTCCCGCCAGCGGGCCGGCGACATCCGGCGCCCAACTGCTTTCGGCATCCGCTGAAACCTGCTGGGTTTTTCTCGAACGCCATCTCGGCCCTGGCTGAACGCGTAGCCGCATCGACGGAATTTATACAACACCCACGTGTCCCAACTGTGATATCAAGATGGCGTTTTATGAGCCGAAGCGCCGCTGGAGCTGCACAAACTTTCCGAAGGACGGCATTTCCAGAGCGCGAAAAAAAGTGCGAGTCTGAGCAGCCCAGCTTCCGTGCGCGTCTGTTCGAGCCATTGCCGAATTAACAACTAACGCCCTGACCCCCTGACCACTTCTGCTAAATATTGGAAACCGGTCTTCGCAGCTCGTGACCGCAACATCCCGCTAGGTCGATCCGACTGCAGCGGGTAATTCTGGCAGTGTGCGATATTCTAGCGGCTCAAAGCGGGCTTCCTTCACTACCGGCGCGAAGACCCGATGCATTGTTTCCAAGCGCTGCTTCAGCCACGCGAAATGCTGCGGCCATAGTTGTTCGTTGCGAAAATCAGCGTCCACTCGCGTGTACAAACGGCACATCGCCTTGCCCTCTGGATTATGCCAAGTCAGCGGGAATCCAAGTGCCTTTTCGAGCGACTCCTTCTGTTTTCCTAACGCGGCAAACACTTGTTTGGCGTCGGGGCCGTCCATGTAAAGTTCGGCGCGGATCTCTGAACCTTTGGTGTTGGTCACGGAATTCCAAGTGGAGACAATCGAGCAAAGGTGAACGCCAGACCGACCGATGGCGTGATTGGTCCAGTGCTGCGGGAGCGGTTTCTGAGAACGCACAAAACTACCCTCAGCCGTCATGTACTCTCTAAATGCTGTCCAAAATTTTAATTGAAACTGCTTGTGCTCTGAAATTTCGCCGCTGGCTGCAGCTGCCTGCTGAACTGTGCGAGACCAATCATTTGGTTGGCTGATGATATTGAATTTCGGCGCGATCGGCGACGCGCCGATACGCCACAACTCTATCTCAAGGCCGAACAGATTGATTTTCTCATCCGTGCGCTCGTTCAGCCAGTCCATCGCGGCCCGATGCTCCTCGGTAAAATGTTCTGCGATCCAAACTATTGTGACTGCGTTCAGACCCGCCGCATAGGTGAGTAATTGGCCGAGATGCGAGTGATCGGTCCGCTCCAGCTGATTCTCGATCAACACCCAACTGTCGTTGGCCGTGTCTTTGCACAAGATGTCCGCTCGGAACGGCCCAACTTCTTTTTCCTGTGATTCCAGCTCGAGCTCGATGCCGATGGTTTCGCCAAGGAGCTTTAGATTTTCTTCCAACGCTAACCACGGTGTGAAATCGCTCGATTCCGAGGACCATGTTTCGCGCAAATCAACTTTCTGCAGTCGTCCGAGGTTGATGGGGTTCATAAGAATCGGCAAGGAGTGAGGAGGGAGTTCGCCATCGCGTCGTTAATGGAGTCTTGAGGTGATTGGTAGTCACGCCGCGTGGAGGAGAGTGCCGAAGATGGCGGGTTCGACGTGGCGCCATTCGAGGGCGGCGGCTTTGCGGAGGAGACCGAGCTGGGTGCCGTTGACCGGAAGGGCTTTGGCGGAGGCGAAGAGGCCGCCGTTGAAGTAGAGGAGTTTTTTGCGAAGCAGGCCGGAGACGCGGCCTTGGTTCATGTCCTCGAAGAGCTGCTCGACGAGGGGGACGAAGGCACCGGGATCGTCTTTGAGGGAATCGAGGAACTGTTTGAAGGCGTCCTTCGGGAGGAGGCCGACGTCTTCCGCGAACATACAAAAGAGGCACCGCGAGAGGAATTCAGCGACGTCTTTTGCGTCGTGTTTTTTCTCAAAGGATTTGGCGAGTTCGGCGAGGTAGCGGGCAACCTCGCGGGTAACGGCAGCAGGTTTTTTGGACGGGTCGAGAGCGAGCGGGGTGGTCCAGACGAGGCGGAGGCGTTCGCGGACATCGGGGTTGGCGAGGTCCGTGAGTTTGACACGGTGCGAGCGGGAGTCGGGAGATTGGAGATAGTTTTTCCCTTTCTGAGTGAAGTCGGCGTAAAGCTCGATGACGTGTCCGACATCGACGACGAGGAGGAAGGGCGGGGCGTCTTCGTCGTCGGGGAGGGAGCGGGCGTAGCGCTCGGCTTGACCGAGAGCCTCAAGCATCGCGCGGTCCCAAGCGGCCGTGCCGCGGGCGATCTTGGGCGATTTGGGCGAAGCGTCGTCGAGATCGAGCGCGAGGTTGTCGGTCTCAGTTTTGGCGGTGGAGTATTGTTTCGCTTCGAGGACGAAACAGCTGCGCTTGTAGAGATCGATGCGTCCGATGGTGGTCTTGTCGGACCCGCGATGATGGAAGGTGACGGCGCGCTCGAAAACGTAGGCGTTGTGGGCCGTTTCGTCTGTGGCGGGATCGGGGCGCGGGACGTGGAGCACGTCGCAGAGCTCGGTGAGGAACAGAGCGTAATTAGCGCGCTCGGCGGCGCCGACGCGGCCCCAGCGTTCAATGAAAGCAGCGGTGAGCTGGGCGTCGTGGGCGATGGCGGCGGCGTCAGGTAACATTCAGCGGAGGCGAGACGCGGTCCGTTATGTGTAGGGGTATTCCTGATGCAATGGTTTTGACGCGAGCGTAGCGATAAGCGGTAAGCGGAAGGCTGAAAGCTGGAGCGGCGATGTGGGCTAAGCGTTGTGAGCCTGACCAGGACCTGCGAGCGGCTGGAGTCAGATGAGGGACAAATTCGCAGCGACAACTCGCGATCTCCAAGTTATCAGCTGGCGGGCAATATGACCACCTCTCAGCTGCTCGAAATCATAGGCGGAATAATCATGGCGCTGGCGATGGGAGTCGGGATCGCGCTGCTATTCGGATCGCCCCTCGTTGTGGTGGGCTGGCTGCTTCACCGACGCCGAAAAAATTACAAAGCGGAGGCGCTCGATCCGTTCACCGAAATGCCACTGCGTCCGCCAGGCGAATCGCTGCGGAAGAAAATCGAAGAGTTGACGGACGCGTACGACACCGAACTAAGCGCGACCGCCATCCTCTTGGTCGGCGCTGCAATTCTCGCCAGCTGTATGATCGCCTTTAAGCACGCAAACGGTTACGTTCTGTTCTGGCTCGGTTTTACTGCGATCCTAGCGGGAGTTTCGGCATGGCGGAAATTCGCTCGTCTTCAGAGGCAACTATGGGACTGCCGGCTTGGCTTCGATGGTGAGCGCGTCGTCGGAGAATGGTTGAATCGGCTCGCGGCGGATGGCTTCGAAATATTCCACGACATGCCGTTCGAAACCTTCAACATCGACCACATCATCGTCGGACCGCCCGGCGTGTACGCGATCGAAACCAAAACGCGCCGCAAGCCGGCTGACATCAAAGGAGCGGCGAAGGCTACCGTAACGTACGACGGAGTCTCGCTCCGCTATCCATCGGGGATGCCGGAAACAAAGGCACTCGATCAAGCTGCCTTGAACGCGAAAACACTTTCCAAGTTTCTGTCGTCCTCAACCGGAGAGCCGACGCTGGTGAGTCCGATTCTCGCTCTGCCGGGCTGGTGGGTAGATCGGAAAGCGCGCGGAGCGGTGAATGTGCGGAATCCAAAAGAAATTCAGCATTCGTTCTCGTCCAAGAATGGTCCGCCTCTCACGCCGGATCGGATCAAGCGGATCGTGCATCAGCTCACCGAGCGGTGTCGGATTGAGAAGCTGTAAGCGGTGGGCGATCGAAAGCTGTAAGCAGTAGGCTCTAGGCTTTAAGCAAGAGAGGGACGCCGTGACGACGGAAGCTGAAAAATGTCAGGCGTCCGGGGAAAGGCGCCCCGTTCTCAGAGGAAGCATCCACTCGCTTCCTCCTTCGCCGAGCCTCCGGGCGGACAAGCACGCTCGCAGCCACGGGTAGGGCGCGTTATCCTTAACGCGCCGGGTGTTCGCTGGGATGGCGATCACGGTTTTGCTCTCAGTACTCAGCTCTCGACTGCATTGTCCCGGCCTCGAACCGATCAAGGAGGCAGGTGCCAGGATGGTGCAAGGATGGTGCAAGGATGCATGGAGGCATCTCGACGGAATGCGCCGCTCAGAATGGAACTACGCTAACCTTGATCGCTCATCGCTACCGTTTATTGCTGAAGATTGTCACAGAGGCGGCAGGAGATCCAATCCGAGGTCACGGAGATCGAACCGTTTTTAACCGCTAATCTTCGCTGATCATCGCTAATCCGAGCCGGGGATCCGGTCCTGTGCCTCTTGTGCCTTTTGTGGCCAAACAGATTGAGGATCGGAAGGGATCCTTGTCACAGAGGTCGGCAGGAGGTCGATCCGAGGTCACGGAGAATTACTCGGTGCGCTCCGTGCACCCTCCCGTGAACTCTGTGCCGGATGGTCGTGGTCGATTGCTTATTGCCGATCGCTTATCGCTCGAGATCACCCAGAGCAGTAGCGAGCAGCGAGTAGTGGGTAGCGAGTAGATCAACCAACCTCCAAGCCAAGGGAGAAGACATCCACTCGCTCACGCTCGCAGCCACGAAAGCCGCTGAATTCGCGGTCCCGGCTCGATCGCTTATCGCCTACAGCTTATAGCTTATACCCTACCGCTTATAGACGAATTATACCCGACCGGGTGATATCGGGGCGCCTGCTCCGTCGCTAGTATCGCTGCCTGCACCGCAAGGCATCCGCTTTCGGTACCCCACAACCCGCCCCCTTCAACGATGACGCTCCACCGTCTCGGGCCCGTGCGCCCTCTGCTTTTCCTGCTCTCATTGCTGTTAACCGCAACGGCTCACGCTCAAATCACCGTGAACTTCAGCACGGCGGATGCCGGGGTGAAAAAGGCCATTCCCGATTGGGGGTTGGATACAAACTGGGCTAGCTCGGACAACATGCGGCGCGGGCTATCCTTCATGGGCTCCAGCAATGTGACGGTGATTCGCGTCCCAGCGATGGTCGACAAACCGGTGGATGGCGCGCTCACAAGCGCACAAAAGACACACCTGCAGCAGTGCGTAGACATCGCCGCCATGGCCAGCCCCACGGCCAAATGGGACCTGTGCGCCCCAGGCTCCGATTCAGTGGACCCTTGGTTTCAAAGTGGCGTCGGCACCGTCAACGTCGATCGCTGGGCGCAGGCGATGCGACTCAATCAGGAGTTCTATAATCACTCCATATGGATGGTGGAGCCGTTCAACGAGCCTGATTATGCGCCGTGGGGCGAAGGTTCGATGCAGAACCTCTATGATATCATCGGCTCTTTGCAGGCCATGCCCAATTTTTCCGGTGCGGCCATGGCGGGCGGAAGCACGATGAGCACGGATCAGGCCGCCTCATGGTATGACGCGCTCAATGGCCGCGCTTCGATCGGAACGACCCACGGTCTTTATGGGACCGTTTCCAACTACGTTAACTTTATCAAACACGTGGCCGCGACCAACGGCGTGCCGATCCATCCCGAGGGCCATAATGTGGTCGAGGCCATTATCGGCGCAGAGTACGGTCTGAAAGGCATGATCTGGTGGGGGACTGCCGAATTGGCGCGCGGGAACTTCGTGAAGGCCAGCCAGGGAATGCGACTCGGATACGCGGAGGATTGGCCCAACTGGACGGCGGCGGCCGTGTATCGCGCGCCCGGCGGTGCGGTGCAGGCGTTTCTGGGCAGCTCGGAACGGGTCGGAGGAACGACGACGTATACCTTTCACGCCACCGATCGCGATGTATATTACGACGGCCACGGCCCGCTGCGTGATTATACAGTGACCATCGCGCGCAATCAGGAAAGAGTCGTCAATATCACCTGGGGTGCGGACGTTCAGCCGGTCGTCGGTGGCCGATACGTCATCGTCAACGCCAGCAGTGGATTGTGCCTCGAGGCGCCGGGAGCCAGCACGGTCAACGGTTCAGCTATCCAACAAAACGCGTACAGTGGCGCAGCCCATCAACAGTGGGATGTTGCTGCGCTCGCCGCCAACAGCATTGGGGATGTCTGCTATTTCCTGATCACGAATGCCAATAGTAAACTGAATGCCGACCTGTCGGATTGGGCCTATAATGACGAAGCGCCCATCAAACAATATGGCTATCCCGACAATGCGGTGGAGCACTGGTATTTTGAATATGCCGGCAATGGGGGCTTCTATATTCGCAGTCGATGGAGCAACAAGTGTCTTTGCGTCAGTAGCGTGGGTGGGCTCGTTGGGGCTGGGGTAGTACAACGAAGTTTTGCCGGCACCACGGATCAAGTGTGGCGGTTGCAAAGTCCGGCCACGACGCCGCTCTCGGAGCCGCTGCGGATCGCCACGCAGCCGCAGTCCGTCACGGCCGCCGCGAGCCAGTCGGTGACGTTTTCCGCCGGCGCGGTTGGCACGGGCAGGCTCTCGTATCAATGGCTGTTTAACGGCTCGGCGATCGTCGGCGCCACGGGCGCGCAACTTGTGCTCACGAACGTGCAGCCCGCGAATGTCGGCAGCTATTCAATCGTCGTCACCGACATCGTCGGCTCGGTGACCAGCTCCGCTGCGACGCTCACGTTGACCGTATCCAGCCTCCCACCGGGTGCGTTTTCCAGTATGGTGAACATCGCCACGCGCGCTTATTGCAGCACGGGCAATAGCGTGACGATCGGTGGTTTCGTGATTTCCGGTAGCGTGGCGAAGTCCGTTCTGGTGCGCGCCGTCGGGCCATCGTTGACGGCACAGGGTCTCAGTCAGTCCGAGGTGTTACTCGATCCAACCATCGAGGTGCACGACGCGATCCACGGTAACGTGATTGTCGCCTCCAATGACAACTGGAGTGATGGCACCAACGGCGCGGGGGTTACGAGCGCCTCTGCCGTGGTCGGGGCCGCCGCACTGCTCGGTAGCGATAACAAGTCCGCTGCGCTCGTCCTCACACTCAACCCCGGAGTCTATAGCTTTGTTGTCACCGGCAAAGGCGGCACCTCCGGGGTTGTCCTCTTGGAAGTCTACGACGCCGATTCGGTCAGCACGGGGTCGGCCTTCGTGAACATTGCCACTCGGGCTTACTCGACGACGGGCAACGGCGTGACGATCGGAGGTTTCGTGATTTCCGGCAACGCGCCGAAACAGGTGCTGCTTCGCGCCATGGGCCCGACGCTGACCACGCAGAACCTCGGTGTGTCCGAAGTATTGGCCGACCCGACGATCGAACTCCACGACGCGATCCATGGCAACGTGGTGATCGCAACGAACGACAACTGGGGCGACAATGCGAATGCTGTGGCGATTAGAACAACGGGAGCACGAATCGGAGCCACGCCTTTCGCCGATACTGATAGTAAATCCGCCGCGCTCCTGGTGACCCTCCAACCGGGAGTGTACAGCTTCATCGCCAGCGGCAAAGGCGGGACGTCGGGGATCGTGCTGGTAGAGGTGTATGATGCGGATTGAGGGAGCGGACGATGTGAGATGGGAGATGTGTGATGTCCGATGGCTCCGGGAATGCGGTCGACCATGGCGTATTGCTGATCGCGGGTAGGGCGCGTTATCCTTAACGCGCCGGGTTTGATCGCGAATGGGCCTGAGCGGCGGGTTAGGGATAACCCGCCCTACCTGCGGCGGAAGGCTGATCGCTTATTACCTATAGCTTATCGCTGAAAATTACCACAGATCGCGCAGATTAACGCAGATGCCAGCCGCTCCATTTCTCGGTTTCTTCGTGCCTTTGTGTCTTTGTGGTTAACTTGATTGAATTCGGCATCGCTCCGAGGCGGGGAAATTTCACCACAGAGTCACGGAGACACGAAGATCGGATCGATCGGGAATCAGAGCTCGATCGATTAACCGCAAAGAACTCAAAGAGCGTGGAGATCGGAAACGGACGACACGGAGGTCGTCCCTCCATTCCGTTTCGACCGGAAGAAAGAAAACTGCCCTCCGTATTTCTGACCGATCGGATTAGTGTCCATGAGTGTTCATTAGTGGTTCAAATCCTACTCCGGTCCGGGCTGTCTTTGTGCGCTTTGCGATCTTTGTGGTTAACTCCGATTTTGCGCATTTTGTGTCTCTTGTGGCCAAATTGAACTGGAGAATCTAATTCAATAATCCGGCATCGTTCACCACAGAGTTACGGAGGCACGAAGCTGGGCGCGTCGTCTGAAGAGTCTTGCTGAGAGGAGGAGACCTAAATGTTTTGGCCGGATGCAATTTCTCTCCCGCGTCCGATCGATGCTGATCTGCCTCGTGGCACTGCCGGTGACGGCGCTCGTGGCCGCCACGTCCAACGCGGAAGGTGACGCCGGGTTCAAAAATCTGCACGACCGCTACGTCGTCGAATTCTTGCGGCGTAATCCCACTGTCAATACGTCTCTCGGTGGTGCCGGTATTGATCCTGCCTTGAAAGAAGTTGATGGTCGGCTCCGTGATCACTCGGCTTCGGCGCTCGCGGCGGAAGATCGCTGGCTAGAGGAGACGCGGCGGGCTTTCACGGCTGTTAATCCTGCCTCGTTATCCGCGACGCAGCGGATCGACCGCGACGTGGCGCTCGCGCAGATCGCATTTCAACTCCATCTGCACCAGGTGCGTCGTTACCAGGAGCGGGCGGTGGATATGTATGTGAGCGATCCGTTTCGTGCGCTCGATTGGCAACTGCAAGGTATGACCGATCTCGGGGGCGGCTCTTACGGGACGCAGGAAGAATGGGAACTCGTCGTCCGCCGTGTGCGCGAAGTTCCGCGATATCTCGGCGTCGGTCGCGAGCAATTGCTGGCCGGCGTGAAATCCGGTAATACCGCGGACGCGCGCATGCTGCAGCGCGATGGGATCGACACCTCCAACGCGGACGCGCGCTATTTCGAAAGCGAGTTGCCGCGTCTGGCGCAGGCGCGATTCGCCCACGGTGACGCGAAGAATCCACTGGTCGTTGAGCTCACCCAGGCCTGTAGTACGGCGGCGGCGGCGTACCGGGAGATGGCGGAGTTTTTCACGTCTACCTTTTTCGAGCCGGCGAGTGGCGGCGGGAAGTTGAAGGCTAAGCCGGCGTTCGCGGGCGATCGTTACGCGCTGGGCGAGGCGGAATACGACTGGGCGCTCAAAAACAATCTCCACGTTAACACGACGGCGGCGAAGTTGTACGAAGAGTCTTGGCCGATTGTAGAGGCGACTCGCGGGGAGATGGTGAAGTTGGCGCGACTCATCGGGCAGCGTCGCAGCCTCTCTTTGCCGATGGACGATCGGGAAGCGGTGCGCGCGGTGATGGACGCGTTGGCGCAGGATTTTCCGAAGACGGATGCGGAGATGGTGGCGTGGTATCGCGAAGCCGGAGTGAGGTTGGTAGACTATGCGCGGAAAACGGGGGTGTTCGACGTACCTAACGACTACAAACTCGACGTGGTGGAAACGCCTGAGGCGCTGCGTGCTTCCGTGGACGGCGCGTCGTATTATCCGGCGCCTCCTTTCAAGCAAAGCGGCGTCGGCCGGTTTTATGTGACGACTTCCGGTAACAACGACGTGAACGTGCTCAAGGAAAACAACCGCGCGTCGCTGGCTGACTTGGCCGCGCATGAAGGGTTTCCAGGCCACGACTGGCACTATCGAGTGATGTCGCAACATCGCGACCAGATCGCGGGCGTGCGCTGGCTGACGCCGGGGGCGGTGGAGGATTCGTCGTCGATGTGGGAGGATTCCATGGCGGCGGAAGGGTGGGCGCTTTATTCGGAAGCGCTGATGGCAGAGCCGCAGCCGGGGGCGCCGGAGGGTTTTTATACACCCGAGGAGCGGCTATATCAATTACAGGGGCAGCTTTATCGAGACCTGCGCGTGCGGATCGACACCGGACTGCACACAGGACGGATGAGTTACGCTGAAGCGGTGGAGCTGTTTTCGGAGATCGTGGATTTTCTCCCGCGGGTGAAAGCGGGCGAGAAAGTTTCTCCGCAAAAAGCCGCGAGCCTGACGACGGCGGAGAAAGCGGTTTTCCGTTACTCAAAGTGGCCGACTCAGGCGATCACCTATCGGCTCGGGAAGGCCGAGATCTTCACGTTGCGCGCAGCGGCGGCGAAACAACTTGGGCCGAAGTTTTCGGCCAAAGCATTTCATCTCGAATTCATGCACCAAGGCACGATTCCATCGGGATATTTTCGCGAGGAACTTCTGCGCGCACTCGCGGCGGAATAGACGGAGATGTGTGATGGGAGATGTTGGATGTGAGATGGCTCGGGCCTTATTACCTATTGCTTATCGCCTATCGCCGATCGCGTATTGTTCATCGTGGGTGGCGCGCGTTGTCCTTAACGCGCTGGGTCGATCGCGAATGGGCATGAGCGGCGGGTTAGGATAATCCGCCCTACCTGCGGAGGGTGATGCCGCGGGGCCGATTGCCGATCGCTGGTCGCATGCCCTCGTGGTTCACTCCGATTCTGAGCGTCTTGAGCCTCTTGTGGCCAAATTGAATCGGAGGATTTAGTTCATGAATCAGGCCTCGATTTATGGCGGGGAACTTCACCACAGAGCCACGGAGACACGAAGGTAGGATTGATCAAGAAGTGGAGCTCGATCCAAGTTAACCGCAAAGAGCGTGGAGAGCCGGAAGAGGATGTGGGCTGATTGCTTATAGCCTATCGCTTATAGGCTATCGTCTTCGTGCCTTCGTGTCTTTGTGGTTAGATCGGAGATCAACCAATGCACTCTACAATCCACCCTCCGATCGCACACGCTCGCAGCCACGAAGCCGTCAACTCACGAGGGTGTCAGGGTTCAGCTTCGAATGAATGCGAGCAGGTCGGCATTCACGCGGTCCTTTTCGATGGTGCACATCCCGTGTGACGCTCCTTTATAAACGGTCAGCTTGGCGTTTTTCACCAGCTTCGCGGAGAGGAGCGCCGAGTCTGCAATCGGGACGATTTGATCATCGTCGCCGTGCAAGATCAGCGTCGGAATATCGATCTTCTTGAGATCCTCCGTGAGGTCGGTTTCGGAAAACGCCTTGACGCAGAAGTAGCACGCGGGAAAACCGGCCATCATGCCTTGCAGCCAAAAGGCGCGGCGAATGCCTTCCGATTCCTTGGCACCGGCACGGTTGTATCCATAAAACGGCAACGAGAGGTCGAAAAAGAACTGTGACCGATCCTTGACCACGCCGTCGCGGATTCCGTCGAATACTTCGATCGGCAAACCTCCAGGGTTATTCGGCGTTTTCAGCATCAGCGGCGGAATGGCGCCAATGAGCACGGCTTTGGCGACGGCTTTCGTGCCGTGCCGGCCGATATAGCGCACGACTTCGCCGCCACCCGTCGAGTGGCCGACATGGATCGCGTCCTTCAGCTTGAGATGTTGCACCAGCTCCGCGAGATCGTCCGCGTAGGTGTCGAGATCGTTGCCCTGCCAGGGCTGACTGGAACGACCATGCCCGCGGCGATCGTGTGCAATCACGCGGTAGCCATTGGAGGCGAGGAAGAACATCTGGTCCTCAAACGCGTCTGCTGAGAGCGGCCAGCCATGGCTGAACACAATCGGCTGACCGGAGCCCCAATCCTTGTAGTAAATAGACGTGCCGTCTTTCGTGGTGATGAAGTTGTTCATGAGAGATGTCGTGAAGTACGATGGTTGAATGTCTCGCCGGTCCATCGCGAGCGGGAATGAAGCTTGTTAGAAGCTCAGGAAATCCGCTATCAGGCTTGTACGGGTATCCATGATACGTTTGGCGACATCGGCGCGCACCGACCTGCCTGGTCGCTGACGCGACCGGAAGGATGTACGAAGGAAGATGGATGATGTCGGATGGCGCGGGCTGATCGCTTATTGCTTATCGCCTATTGTCGATCGCTTATCCTCAAGCCAGTGGGCGAGACTGTGTAGAAAATAATTTGGAAGAGTGGCCATGAGTGCGATTCCGACGCGGTTAACATTCCCGGAAGAGCGGGTCGGAGACCGCGCCCTACTTACGATCCCGTGACGCGCGGTATTTTTCTGCATCCATATTTCTGACCGAATCGGGATTAGTGCCCATGAGTGTTCATTAGTGGTTTAAATCCTACTCCGGTACCTGGCTCTGAGTTTACTACGATCTCTGCGGTTAAACCATTTTGGAGATCTATTCCATTCAAGGCACCACTCGCTCACGCTCGCAGCTACGGGTGAGTGTAGAATCGGTGTATCGCTTCAACCGATTAGGTGAATCGTTTTTGGGCGCAGGAAAGATCAGCGTGGATGAGCGTTCCAACCAGAAGTTTGTTCTGGTTTCCATATCCTGCTCCGGTCCGCGGCTCGTCTTTGTGCTCTCTGCGATCTTTGTGGTTAAATCGGTTGGAGATCGACCAAGCACCACTTGCTCACGCTCGCAGCTACGGTAAGGCGGCGTTATCTGCGATCATCCGCGTTATCTGCGGTTCAACTCCGAAATCTTTAAACACAGATTGCGCAGATCAACGCAGATACAAATCGCTCCACCCCGTCTTCTTCGTACCTTCGTGTCTTCGTGGTTAAATCGGATTGGAGAGAGCGGGTCGGAGCTCGATCGATTGTACCGCAGAGCGTTCAAAGAGCGTGTAGATCGGAAAAGTGAAATAATGCCCGGAGAGCGGGTCGGTGACCACGCCCTACTCACGAACCGACGCTGCTGAAATTCTTGCTGGCTTGCCGCGCCCGGCAAGCCGGGCTGCAACGACAATCATTGAAGACGCAGCGCTCGGCGCGCGAATCCAAGTTAAGGATACACGAGCACATTTCGCCGCCGCTTTGCATCGATCGATCCCTGTTTCACCCGATCGGGTGATAGCGAGTCGGTTACGTGTCGGCTAGCATGACGTTGACCTCAACAGGCTTGCTCGCAGTCCGTCCCCGGCTTCGGTCGGGATTTCGTGGACTGCTCCCGGTCTGTTTCACACCCCGCCTCAAAACCTGCTCCGATTCGCTGACGAGAATTTTCGCGCGATACCACTGACCCAACCCCCGCACGGCCCTTTTCGAGCCGGCCATACTTTCTGTTTCGACAAGCACCAACC
>CBRAFL010000059.1:0-19434 GCA_967755055.1 uncultured bacterium | reverse complement strand
GTCGCGACCAATCCATCGAGCACCTGGCCAAAGCCATCGTGCGGCGCGCCGGTGATCGGACCGGACGGCGTGAGCGGACTCTTCGGCAACGGCGCATCGATGCGAGTAAGCGCGCCCGGTTGGAGAGGAGAGATGTTGCCGATGGGGGCCATGGAGGAAGTTGAGAGTTGAAAGTTGAGTGTTGAGTGAAGGAAGAATGGTTCGTTGGTGAGTGGAGGTTCGGTCTCTCAGCTCTCAACTCTCAGCTCTCAACTCTGGTTCATTTCCCAATTTGCAGGGTCTTCAGCGCCATCTGCCGCGCGTTTTTCGCAACCGCGAGATTCGCCTCGTAGGCCCGGGATGCGCTGATCAAGTCCACCATTTCGTACGACAGATTGACGTTGGGCATTGTGACGAGCCCATCGGAGCCGGCGTCGGGATGCTGGGGATTATAAACCTGTTGTCCGGCCGTGCGGTCGG
The DNA here is from genome assembly GCA_967755055.1 of uncultured bacterium. Taxonomy (GTDB): domain Bacteria; phylum Verrucomicrobiota; class Verrucomicrobiia; order Opitutales; family Opitutaceae; genus Opitutus. The sequence goes on along the minus strand of CBRAFL010000059.1, from coordinate 18,975 downwards.
TTCCGATCGTGGCAACTTTTACGCTTTGCAGCGCGGGGCCCGAGGTCCCTTGGCGACGGACGAGTTCGGTTTCAAAAGAGATTGTCTGACGTTGATAAGGCCCGCCATTCGGCGTGCGGGTCGTCTGCGCGTTCGCGATATTCTGCGCGACGATATCGAGACGGGTCTTTTGCGCATTCAGCGCGCTCCCTGTGATATCAATGCCGGAGATGAGGTTCATGCGGGGTAAAAAAGGTTACGCGGAGGAGTGTCCGGTGATGGCCATCTTGAGCTGTTTCAAATTTCCAGAGATGAGCTCCGTGAGATATTCGTGCTGCACGGCGTTTTGGTTCATCGCCAACAGCTCGCGCTCGATTTCGACCGTGTTGCCATCGGGGCGAAGGCTGCGCGCCGTGAGATCTTCGGCGAGCTGCGGCTTGATCTGGTCGGCGTTGGCGGCGAAATCGCCGGACGCCATACGCACTTTCAGCTGGGTCGCGAAATCAGGAGCGACGTCCAACCGATGATAGCCGGGCGTTTCTGCGTTCGCGATATTCGAGGCGATCGCTTCCTGCCGCATCACGGCAGCATCCAACAGCTTTCTCGCCAGCTGGTAGTTGTCTGATTGGAAGATCGGGTCGATCACGCGAGCCTCCTAAGCAAAGCAGGTGCCAGCTATTCGAGATGCTGCACAAGCCGCTGACTTAAAATGCAATATAGTTAATTGCACGCCGGTTCAGAGGCCCGGTCAAAAAGAGATGAAATCGATCAGGCAAATATTGCCCCGTAGTGTTCGGAAACAGACGGCCGAGCTTCATTCCTGACGCGGCGAGACGATAGAGCATGGAATCCTAATGAGGGAAAGTGAGTTCGATTTCATCCGCAGCCTGGTCTACGAGCGCAGCCGCATCAGCCTTAGTTCCGACAAACGGGAACTGGTCTCCGCGCGGCTGGGTAAACGACTGCGGGCCACCAATCTTGCGTCGGTCGGCGACTATTGCCGACTGCTCCAATCGCCCGGCCAGGAGGCGGAGCTGGCAAACCTGATCGATGCGATCTCGACCAATCACACGTTTTTCTTCCGGGAAAACGCTCACTTCGATTTCCTCCGGCAAACCGTTCTACCGGAAATGCAAGCGCGTGCGACCAAGGAGCGTTGGTCACAGTTTCGCGTGTGGAGCGCGGCGTGTTCTTCCGGGGAGGAGCCCTACTCGATCGCCATCACGCTCGCCGAAACTTTGCAAAACTGGCCCTGGCACATCGACGCCACTGACATTTCCCATCGCATTTTGGAGAAGGCCAACGCCGGAATTTATCGCGGGGAAGCGATCGACCGCCTGCCCAAGCAAGTTGTCCAAAATCATTTCCAACGAGGCTTCGGTCCGCAGGACGGCAACTACCGCATCAAGTCCGCACTCCGTGATCGTATCGAGTTTCGCCACCTCAATCTCCTGCAAGGCGAACCCCCGTTCTCCGAACCCTTTCACGTTATTTTCTGCCGCAACGTCATGATCTACTTTGACCGCCCAACGCAGGAGGAGCTGATTGAAAAACTCGCGCGCCGCCTCGTGCCTGGGGGTTATCTCATGGTCGGCCACGCGGAGAGCCTCACGGTCTTGCAACACTCTCTTCAATCCGTTCGGCCCGCCATTTACCGGCGGCAGGCGGCCCGCCCATCATGAGCCAGCGCATTCGTGTTCTCATCGTGGATGACTCAGCTGTCGTCCGAAAACTCGTGACGGACGCGTTGCGCGCCGACCCCGATATCGAAGTTGTGGGTACGGCCATTGATCCGTACGCCGCGCGCGACAAGATCAAGGAGCTCAATCCCGATGTGCTCACGCTCGATTTGGAAATGCCCCGCATGGACGGGCTGACGTTTCTGCGGATCCTGATGGAGCAACATCCGATGCCCGTCGTGATCATGAGTTCGCTCTCGCAACGCGGCTCGGATTACGCGTTGGAAGCACTTCGCCTCGGCGCCTGCGACGTACTCGGCAAACCAAATGGTTCTTATTCTTTCGGCGACCTCGGCCCGCAACTCATCGCGCGAATCAAGACTGCCGCCGGCACGCGCCTCCGCCGCCCTACTCCGATTCCTCAAGCGCCCAAGGTCGCACAAAAAACGCGTTCAACGTCGTCACCCTACGCGACCGGCATTTCTGCGCGGCAGGTGATTCTCCTCGGCGCGTCGACGGGTGGCACCGAGGCCTTGCGCGAAGTGCTCACGCGTTTGCCCGCGGGTTTGCCTGGCATCGCGATCGTGCAGCACATTCCACCGGTATTCTCGAAAGCTTTCGCAGATCGCCTCAACAGCCAGTGCGCCTTCGAGGTCCGTGAAGCCGTTGACGGAGATCGCCTCACGCCCGGACTCGCGCTCGTCGCTCCGGGAAATTTCCATCTGATGCTCCAATGGCAGGGGGACCACTATCGCGCTCGCGTGACGGGCGGCCCTCAGATCTGGCATCAACGCCCCGCCGTCGATCTGCTCTTCAAATCCGCGGCGGATTGCGGTGCGGCGCCTCATGCGATCGCCGGCGTACTCACGGGAATGGGCAAGGACGGAGCCGAAGGGCTGCTGCGCCTGCGCGAGCTGGGAGCAACCACCTTTGCCCAGGATGAAGCGAGCTGTGTCGTCTACGGAATGCCGAAGGTCGCATGGGAAAACGGCGGAGCACAGCGCCAGCTTTCGATTGACCGCGTCGCTGATTTCATCGTCCATCCCACGACGGACGCGCCCGCTCTCGCATCCGTTTTGCCATGATCAACTCCGCCGTGTCTGCTGTTCCCTCCACCATTTTGATCGTTGATGACGAGCCGGTGGTGCTGGCTGCATTGCAGCAGACACTGGAGCGCGAAAAGTTTCACGTCGTCGCGTGTTCCAGCCCGACGAAGGCACTCGCGATCCTGAACGACCGTGATTTCGCCGTCATCATTTCCGACCAGAAGATGCCCGAAATGCTCGGATTGGATTTTCTGATCGAAAGCCGCCGGATTCGACCATACGCGTCACGCATTTTAATCACCGCGGTGCTTTCGCTGCCGACCATCGTTGATGCGATTAACAAAGGTGAAATTTTTCGCTTCGTCGCCAAACCTTGGTTACGCGAGGAATTGATCGCAACGGTTCGCAATGCCGTGCAGCGCCACGAACTCGTGACGCACAACACGGTGCTGCAGGCGGAAACGCAGCGGTTGAACAACCAGCTTACCGACGCGAACACCGTCCTCGCGGCGCAGGTCAAAGATCTTGAAAAGCAACGGCAGCGTCTCGACACGGCGAACCAGGCACTCGCCGCCAACTACGAACATTCTCTCGAGCTGTGCCGCCGTATTCTCACGACGTACGATCCCATTCTCGGCGGCCAGGCGAAGTCCCTCGTCGAGTTCGCGGGATTGATGTCCGAAACGGACTTGCTCGACGAGCCGCAGCGTCACGCGTTGCGCACCGCCGCTTGGCTTTGCGATCTTGGTTTGATTGGAGTTCCGCGCGAAATGTTGCGCGCGTTCCGCTCGAAGATGGACGATCTCACCGATCGTGAGCTCGCGATGTTGCACAACCATCCGGTCTACAGCCAGACGCTCGCCTCACTCGTCGATGACGGTTCGGGCGTCGGCGAAGTCATTCGTGCGCATCACGAGCGCTATGACGGTCTGGGCTATCCGGATGGTCTGGCTGGCGACGCCATTCCCTGGCCGGCCCGCTGTCTCTCCGTCGCGGTGGGTTATGTTGAATCAGGTCTGCCCAAAGCGGCGGCGATCGATTTAATTCTCGCTGAGTCGGGCAAGGCCTACGATCCGGAGGCGGTTCGGCTTTTCCTGAAAGTCACCAACCTTGCGCAGCTGCCGCGGCAAGTGCGCGAAATTACGCTCCATGAACTCGAACCAGGCATGGTGCTGGCGAACGGAATTTATAGCCCCCATGGTTTGTTGCTGATTGGAGAGGGTCAGGAACTTAGTCCGGGAACGATAGCGAAAATCCGTAGCCATAATCAGGTGACGCCGATCAGCCAGCGACTAATTGTGAGAATTTAGGTGCAGCTGGCGGTCTTCGTCGCGTCAAAAACTCTGCACGTTTTTGAACCACCGACAAATCCAGCCGGACCCTCAAGTTTGCCATGGCGGAACCGTAATTAATCCGGGGATCCGTCATCCCAACGCTTCCTCATGTTTTGTCTTTTACCCCCTTTCTTCGGAAATCCCCCGCCTGCCCCTGGCTCCTGACGCATGGCCTCTCCCACCATCGCCTCCATTTTTGCCCAGCGCGTCGTGATCGGCGTTGGTGACATGGCTGTATCCAATAACAGCCAGGTCACGCTCAGCACGTACGCCTTGGGTTCATGCATTGGCGTGGTGGCATATGATCCCGGAGCGAAGGTCGGAGGAATTTTGCACATGATGCTGCCGGACTCGTCGATTTCTCCCGACAAAGCGCAGCTTCAACCGGCGATGTTCGCCGACACGGGCCTGCCTTTATTTTTCCGGGCGCTGGCCGGGTTAAAAGCTGAACGGGCGCGTCTGCGACTGTTCGTCACGGGCGGAGCGTGCGTGCTGGCGAGTCACGATTCTTTCAAAATCGGCGAGCGCAACACGAAGGCGACGCTCGATTTTCTCGCCGTTCACGGATTTTCCGTACGCCACATCGTAACCGGCGGCGTTACGAACCGCACGGTGCATCTCCAAATTGGAGACGGCGACATGACGTTGAAGACGCCCGAGGGCAACAACGCGATTTCGCTCGCAGCGTAATCCAAAGCGCTGATCACAGCGTTCTCGTTGTCCGCAATTCGGCGGCGGCCGATCAGCAACTCTCGTCGCCAGTATCGACCAAATCCAAACGCCCATGGCATGATCCACATATTACGTAATGCGTAATATGTGAACTGCGTCGTCGGGATCGCTTGCAGTCAATTTCCTCGGAAAAATTCCCGGCGCTGGTCCGTTACGAAATTTCCTTTCGGAAATTTTCTCTCCAACCCTCTCGCTCCCCGCGTATCCGCGATTTCAGAACGCGACCTTGCCGTGAGTAAGCTTGTCCTTCAGGCGCTTGCTCGCGCGTTCGTGGACAATCGGCATCGTCGTTTCCAACAGCTCCGGAGTGAAGCCCCATTCGAGCATGAACGATGAGTTCAACTCGATCATGAATCCTTCCTCGCCCACTCCGGGTCCAAACGAAACAGCAATGAACTTCGCCGCCTGAAGATGAGCGATCAACGGCAGCGCGTCTTCCGGTGCCTGCATCGGATGAAGATAATGGTGGGCCACTGAAACCAACAGCGCCGGAAAATTCCACGCCTGCAGCAGCCGTGCGCCCACTTCCACATTGTTGAAACCGAGTACCGCGGTTTCCGCATCCGTCCAGATGCATTGATTCGCTGTCGCGTGAGCGCGAATCTGTTCAAAAAAATCTTCGCACGTGTGTGTCAGTGCCAGCTTTCCCAGGTCACACAATAAACCCGTCGTGTAGGCCGTCTGGGTTGAAACGCGTTCGGTGTGTTCTGCGAGCGCCTCGGCGGCGAGCGCAGTACACAGTGCGTGACGACTGAAATCGCCCGCTTCCCCGCGGCCCACTCCCGTTTCCCACCGACTCACCAACGCGAGCGCAGCGAGTCGAAACAGTTCCTGCTGTCCTAAACGCACGACCGCTTGCGAAAGATTTTCCGCTTTCATCGATGCGCCGAAATAGGCCGAATTCGCCAAACGCAGAGTCGATGCGGCGAGACCTGGATCGACCGTGATCAAATCGGCAATGTCGTCCGCCGTCGTGTCAGGCGAGTCCAGCGCGAGGATCAGCCGTGGGAGCAACGCGGGCGCACAAGGCAGGCGCAGCGCGCGTTCGCAGACCTCATCAAGAGTGGGAGGAGGAAGAGAGGGCACGGTGGGAAGAGCTGAGGTTTAAATATGCCGGGAAACTATGCCGCCTGAAGCAAGGTGCCAGGATCGAGAATGAGCGCGATGTTGCCATCACCGAGAATCGCTCCGCCCGCCACGCCGGGAACGCTCTGCATAAATGCGCCGAGATTTTTGATCACGACTTCCTGCTTGCTCACCATTTCGTCGACGAGCAGCGCGGACACTTTGCCCGAGTGCTCCACGATGACGACGATGCCGTCCCATGGTTGGTCCGCCTCGTGCGGAATCCCAAAACGACGGTGTAACCGGTGAATGGGTACAAGCCTTCCACGAAGATCAAGTACTTCGCCCTGACCATGCACGGTGGAAATCATTTCACGCGTCGGACGAAGCGCCCGCTGGACAGACGTGCTTGGCAGGATAAAGCGGTCGGTGCCCACGCGCACGACCAGCCCGTCGATGATCGCCATCGTCAGCGGCAGTTTGATTTTGAAGGTCGAGCCACGACCTACTTCGGAGGTGATCTCGATCTTGCCGCGCAGTTTTTCGATATTGCGCTTCACGACGTCCATGCCGACACCGCGACCGGAAACCGACGTGACTTTCTCCGCGGTGGAAAATCCTGGCGCGAAAATCAGCGCGAGAATTTCGTCGCGGCTGAGAACTGCCCCCGGAGCCAGGATTCCTTTTTCCACGGCCTTCTTGTAAATTTTATCCGGATCAATGCCGCGGCCGTCGTCCTGTAGTTCGATGACGATGTTACTGCCCTGATGATAAGCTTTCAGGTGCAGCGTGCCGGTCTCGGGCTTGCCTGCTGCCACGCGAGTCGCCGTGGGTTCGAGCCCGTGATCGAGTGCATTGCGCACCATGTGTACGAGCGGATCGCCGATTTCTTCGACCACCGTGCGGTCGAGTTCGGTGTCTTCACCACTGGTGACAAAGGAAACTTTCTTGCTGAAATCCCGGGCGAGATCCCGCGCGAGCCGCTCCATTTTCTGAAAGCTTTGCTTGATCGGAATCATGCGCAACGACATCGCGGTGTGTTGCAGTTCCTTCGTGATGCGCGAGAGCTGAGCGACGTTGCGCTGGAGCGGAGAGCCCGTGTTCTCGCCGTGCTGGCGAGCCGTCTCGAGCAGCTGGCTTTGCACGATCACGAGTTCGCCGACGACATCCATCAGCGAATCGAGCTTTTCTGTATTCACGCGCACCGTCGCACCGGCCGCGACCTTCGGAGCGGCTCCTGTAACCGGATTGGCGGCAGCGGATGATTTCGGCGCTGTAGCGACAACCGGTTCAGCAACGTGCTCGACGGCTGGAAATGGAACGATCGGTTCCTCGGCAATCACGGTCGGCTCGGCCGCTTGAGGAGCGGGCTCAGGAGCCACGGCAGCACGGACTACTGGCGACGGTTCGGCCGGCAATTCCAGGACGGCCGCGGAATTTGCCGCGAGTTTTTTTACCGCGACGATGAGATGACCAACGGGAATAATCTGGCTCGGCAACTGACCTTTCTCGAGCGCCAGCGCGACCTGCTGCGTCAACGCCTGAAGCGCATCGCGACTGCGCAAGATCACCGTGATGATCGCGGCGTTAAGTCGGAGCTTCTGATTGCGCGCGAGGTCGAGCAAAGATTCGACTTCGTGCGCGAGCGTTTGCATCGGTACGAGCCCCAGGAAACCGGCGTTGCCTTTGATCGTATGGAACGAACGGAAAATGGAATTGAGCGCCTCGGGATTGTCCGGCTGCTGATCGAGCGCGAGCAAGGCTGCTTCGATTTGCTGCAGGTGATCCACCGCTTCACCGTAAAATTCCCCCAGCAATTCCTGATTGTCTTCCAAATGGAGCAGCAGGAGCACATCGGCGGGACCAGAGTGGTCTTCGACCGCGCCGGCAACATTCGCAGGAGTCGTGGCGGCGGGTTGGGCTGCGGCAAACGGCGGCGCCTCGTTCCCATTTTTCACACACTCGACCGCGACCGGCAGCCATTCCACCAAGCGACAAAGCGCGCCGAGCGTGGCGTCATCGAAAGGATGCGCAGTATCCAACAAGGCTTCGAGTGCAACATGGGCCGCGACGATCGGTTCGCGGAGTGCCGCGTCCATCGAGCACAGCTCCCGAAGATCGCCCAGCAGGCTGTAGGCGGGCACCAAGCCATCGTCGCGTCCGCTCTGGGCGAGAATCGATTCGGCTGCGAGACGGTTGATGGCGTCTTCCAACGCCTGAAAAGATTCCGAGGGGATGGACATGGATCCGGGGAGAAAAAAGTAAGTTGAACCGATCTCCTTTCGACGCGTTCCCCCGTAAACTGAAGCCATTCCGTATCCAAAGCCATCTGCGTTTTGCCGCACGGAACCGGCTCAAATCTTTTCACAGTCTTTCGACAATCAACGTTCACGTCGGTGGCTTCACCCTCCTCGTCGGACGAAACCGCCGATCGATCCCTTTTCCCTCAACTCCCGTTCCAAACAGCCGATTTTAACCCAGGCTCGCGCTCCGAACTGGTTGCTCAGTCCCAACTCCGATTTCCGTCATGTCCACCGTCTCCTCTCCCGCCGCTGCCACCGCCAAGCTGGCCGGCAAATACCTGACCGTCGTTCTCGATAACGAAGCCTACGGCATCGCCGTATTGAAGGTCCGCGAAATCATTCGCATGCAGAAAATCACGCCCGTGCCGCAGATGCCCGCGTTCGTGAAGGGTGTCATCAACTTACGGGGACGAGTAATTCCAGTCGTGGATCTGCGCGTGAAATTCGGCCTGAAGGCTGAGTTTGCCGAGCGCACCTGCATCGTCGTTGTCCAGGTGAAATTGCCGACCGAACAGATCGTTCAAATGGGATTGATCGTCGATAGCGTCGAAGAAGTCGTCACGCTCACGAACGAAGAAATCGAACCGACGCCGGATTTCGGCACGAAGGTCGACACCACTTACCTGCTCGGCATGGCCAAGGTTAAGGGCCAGGTGAAAACGCTTTTGGATATCGATCGCGTCGTCGCGCCGGAAACGGTGCAGGCGATCGTGCAGGCCGTCTAAAGTCGCGTTTCGTTTCAACGGAGCGGAAGCGTTTCAAGCTTCCGCCCATTCCATCCCTCGCGCAAGCCGGGGTGTCACGGGTGTTTTTCACGCGGATGAATTCCGCGCGACACGCAGACGCAGTGATCGTGCGAATCCCCTCAATCAATCGCGCACGCTGCCGATTAGATGCGAAAGCGTTCCGGCCGCGGCAGATTTGCGCAGCTCAACCCACCCCACCCCATGCGTCAGCCGCTCACCATCACTCATCGGCTCATCCTGGTCAGCCTGATCGTCTCCCTTCCATTGGTGGCCATCACGGTTTTCCTCGTCGTTACCGCCGTTAACAAAGACATCAATTTCGGTCGCTGGGAAAAGATGGGAAATGAATACCAACGCCCGCTCGAGCGGTTGTTGGATCTACTGCCACAACATGACGCCCTCGTCCGACACGCGCTCGCGCATGATGCCGCTGCTGATGCTCGACGGGCGGTGATCGCGAGTCAGATCGATGCCGCGTTCACCGCATTATTCGACGCGCAGAAACAATTCGGCATCGCGTTGCAATTTACTCCAGCAGGCCTGGCCCAACGGAAACGTGAACACGTGCTTCCCGCCAACGTCGCGAATGAATGGCGCGATTTAGCTGCTGGCAGCTCGCAGTTGACGGCGGCCGCCGTCGCTGAACGCCATGCTCACCTCGTCTCCGATGTGCGGACCATGATCACGCATGCCGGTGATACGTCTAATCTGATTCTCGATCCGGATCTCGACAGCTATTACCTGATGGACGCCACGCTTGTCGCGCTGCCGCAAAATCAGGATCGGCTCACCACGATCGCGACGTACGCCGAAACCGTCGCGAACGGCGCGCCACTGACCGCGGCGCAACGGACGCAGTTCGCGGTGTACGCAGCTTTGTTGAAAGAGGCCGACATCGATCGCATCGACGCGGATGTTCAGACCACACTGAATGAAGACGCGAATTTCTACGGCACAAGCCCGTCGCTGCAAAGCGATCTGCCGCCCGCGCTGAAAAATTACGATGACGCGGTCGCCGGCCTTCAGGAGATTGTGAAGCAATCGACCACCGATTCGGCGAGTTTTAACGCGGGGGCTTTCAGCGACGCAGCCACGAAGGCACGCGAAGCCAGCTTTCGCCTCTGGTCAACCGCAGCCAAGGAGCTCGACGTCCTGCTGGATAAACGAATTCAACACTACGAAAAATATCGCGCCGTGACCCTCGGGTTGACCGCGCTCGCAATGACATTCGCCAGCGCGACGGTATTTTTCATGATCCGCAGTCTCAAGCGAACGCTTGCACGACTCACGGTCACCTTGGGCGACGGCGCAGACCAGGTGGCCGCGACCGCGAATCAAGTTTCGGCTTCAAGTCAGACACTGGCGGACGGCGCCAGTGAGCAAGCGGCCTCATTGGAAGAGACAAGCTCGGCGCTCGAGGAAGTCGCGAGCATGACGAAAAGAAATGCCGACGGAGCTACTCAAGCGCGAGACCTCGCGGCGCAGACGCGCGCAGCAGCCGACACCGGCGCCGCGGATATGGAAGAGATGAAACGCGCGATGGATGCGATCGCCGTCTCGTCATCTGGAATTTCTAAAATCATCAAGACGATCGACGAGATCGCATTTCAAACCAACATCCTTGCGCTCAACGCCGCGGTGGAAGCTGCGCGAGCGGGAGAAGCCGGGATGGGTTTCGCCGTAGTTGCTGACGAAGTACGCAGCCTTGCCCAGCGTTCCGCCCAATCCGCCAAGGAAACCGCCGAAAAAATCGAGGAGGCGATTCACAAGAGCGAAGATGGCGTACGCATCTCGGGGAAAGTTGCGCTGTCGCTCGGTGAGATCGTGGAAAAAGCCCGCAAAGTCGACGCGCTCGTCGCGGAAATTGCGACCGCTTCGACTGAGCAGAACCAAGGTCTCAGTCAGGTAAATGTGGCCGTGCGGCAAATGGATCACCTCATCCAATCCAACGCCGCCAACGCGGAAGAAACCGCCGCCGCCGCTGAAACGTTGAGCAGCCAATCGGTGACGACGCGAAACAACCTCGCCCAACTTTTACTTCTGATCGGCGGCGCGCATGAATCCGCCCGACCAAAACGGCCCGCGGTAATCGCAGACGTCAAACCGAAGTCGGTTCAGCAGCGCCGCTCGCGCTCCCCGGCGCCCGTGAAGCTTTCGTCGCATCCGTAGCAGGGTGTGTCTTCGAAATAAAAATCGAATCCCAGAGGGGAACCGCTAACGGGATTTCCCAATGGGGAAATCTTTATCAGTGGCTTTTGGCTAATCGCCTGCGCCTTGAGGTGATTGGAGACCGCTGATCGCGGTCTGCTCTGGAGCCAATCAGGCGGAGGGCTGACATACGAGTAGCGGCCGCGCACTGCTCGCTGATGTAGCGCGCAGGCCTCCGTGCCTGCCGGCCTTTGTCAGTGGAAGAATGACCTTCGCGCAATCCACCCGCGTTCTTGATGTACTCGGAGTCGCCCAACTCCGAAACCGAATACAGCAGGCACGGAGGCCTGCCGCTACAGCGATGCCGGCTGCATCGTAACAGCGCCCATCGAGCGCGGTGCCCATCCACCACGCAAAAAAACCCGCTCGTGAGCGGGTTTCAGTTTCATCTACCAGAAGGACTAAAAAACAATTGGGCGGACGACCACACACAAAGTCGTCCGCCCATTGCTTCTCACTATCCCCCAAATTGTTTTTCCCTTAAACGGTCGCCGCCAGTTGCGGCGCGGCCGCCTTGCCGAGGTTCGCTTTCGCGTCTTCGACCGAATCGTAGAACGTCCATCCGCGCGTGTCTTCGAAGCCTTTGCACTCCGAAATAATTTGCGGGTTGGCCACGAGGGCGAACTGCATCGCGAGTTCGCGGCAGGTCTGCATCGCTTGGAAAAGGAGCTTGATAATCCCCATGTGCAGCGAGCGGATCTGATGAATATCGATCACGACTTTGTTGTGACCGGCATCCACCGCTTGCGCGAATTTGGGTTTCAAATACGTCGCCGCTTCGGCGATGACGGCAGGAGAGCAATTCTCCGGCAGACGCATGATCAGGCAGTCGCCTTCGACCGCGTAGTAGCGTTGGGACGTATCGAGGTTCATCGCCTTCGCCATCTTCGTCTCGAGTTCGCCGAGATCGATGGGCTTGGTGATGATCGCACTGAATCCGACGGTCTGCGCCTGCTGCTGCTGCGCCGTCTCGGTCTTCACCACCAGCGCGAAGACAGGAGTGTATTTGGTTTTAACATTCGTGCGGATAAGGCGGAAAAGCGTGAACGCGGAATCCTCGGGCAGAGAAAGACTGACGAGCATCAGGTCCGGCGGGGTGCGTGAGCAAAAATCGATCGCTTCACCCTGGGTCGAAACGCCGTGAACTTTCCACGGCGTGTGTTTCAGACCTTCCTGGATTTGCTGGATGATCACCGGTTTGTCTTCGACGATCAAAATATCTGCCGGATCGAAAATCGATTTCGCTTTGGCAGGCGTCTCCGAAAGCGGCTTCAGATCGATGACACGACCGGCCTTCTCGATCAGCACGTCTTCCTTGAACGGCTTCACCAAATAGTCGCGCACGCCAATCTTCGCGATCTTCAGGACGTTGTCGCGACCACCTTCGGCGGTGAGCATCATGACCGGGATGCCCTTGAGCGCAGGGTCGGATTTCAGCTTGGTGAGCATCTCGACGCCATCCATCACGGGCATGGTGACGTCGAGGAGTATGAGGTCAGGGTTTTCCTTGGCCGCCAGCGCCAGACCTTCGACGCCGTTGCCGGCCTCAAGGATTTCGCAGTCGTAGGTCTTGAAAGCTTTTCGAACGATGATGCGGACGGTTTTGGAGTCGTCCACGGTGAGAATCTTGTAGCGCATGGTGGTTAAGTAAAACGGATCACTCTTCCTGTTTCATGAGGACGTCCGCGATTATTCGGTGGCCGCCACAATCAAAGTTATAGATATGCCGGGTGACCGAGCTGATCGGCTCGATCGTGAAATTGCTGCCGTGTAAAATGGACGGGATGGTGAGCTTGCAGGGATACCCGGCGTCGCAGAGACCATTCTTAAAGCTGCCCACGGTCATGTTCGTGAGCTCGCCAATCGCGTCGTTCATCACTTCGTCGCCGGCGTCGTTGAGTTCGGCGTCCGTCATGCCCAGCAGCTGGCAGGTGCAATGGCGGGCGAATCCAAGATCAAAATACAGATAGATGAGTCCATTCGCGTCGCCGATGAATCCGACGGTGCCGACGACATGAGGCCGGGAATCGCCGGCCAGAGGAGATTGCGTAGGCCAAACCTGGTCCAAATTCGCGCCGACGATCGGCGTGAGCTTCGGTTCGCGGCCAAGCATGGTTTTGAAAACGTCACCGACAGCTCGAGCGATATTATCGCGAATCAGAGAGTCGGTAATTTGCTCAGCGGCAGGCATGGTGGGGGCAAGAAAGATGCAGGACTTCCCCGAAGCTATCGGCGCAATCCGTCTCGGATTTAACAGGATTTCCGCAGTTTCGAGAAACTATCGCCTCATTCTTGCAAGGCGGGCCTTCACTCGACTGGCGGTTGCGCCACCCGGCCGTCTGTATCCGCTTCAATTCGTCAGACAAACGGCGCCATCACCGGCCATCTCACAAGTGGATTGCCGCGGTCGGCTGAGCTCTCGCAATGACAACTTAGAAGAAGGTCACAGATTCAACTCTTCCGAACCACCGCCAACTCAACCGTCGATCGAGGCGAGATCGGCATCGATCGGGTCTCCGGCCAGTCGATACTCCTGCAATTTATTACGCAGGGTACGAATGCTGATCCCGAGTTCGGTCGCGGCCTGAGTGCGGTTGCCGCCGGTCTGCCGAAGCGCCGCACGGATCGCCTGTTTCTCCAGCTGATCGAGTCGCAACACTTGCCCGTGTGGGTCTGTCACCGACGTCCCGCCATCCGTTGCCGACGGAGCAACCGGCGCTGCCGTGACGGTCTCGTTTTCAGGCGATGGTCCCGCTTGGACGACAGGCGTCGTTTCAGCGACGCTCACGACGCCGGGAAGTCCCAGCGCTGCAGCGGTCACGGCCCGGCCGTTTTCCGAAAGAATGACTGAGCGCTCGACGGTGTTCTGCAGCTCGCGGACGTTTCCGGGCCAGCGATAACCTAAAAGCGCTGCACGCGCTGAATCAGAAAAACCAGTCACGCGCACGCCGTGTTTGCGAACAAAGCGGCGCAAAAAATGATCCGCCAGCAGCTGAATATCTTCCACCCGCTCGCGCAACGCCGGCACGTGCACCGGGAAAACGTTCAGCCGATAATAGAGATCCTGCCTGAAATCGCCCTTCTCCACGTGACTCAGCAGATCGCGATTGGACGTCGCGAGAATGCGCACGTTGACCTTGATGGTGCGACTGCCGCCGACACGCTCAAACTCCCGTTCCTGCAAAACGCGCAACAGCTTCGCCTGAAGGTTGAGCGGAATTTCGCTCACCTCGTCGAGGAGCAGCGTGCCTTGATTTGCCAGCTCGAACCGGCCTTCACGACGTTCCGTGGCGCCTGTGAAAGCACCGCGCTCATGACCGAAAAATTCACTCTCGATCAGATTTTCGGAAACCGCCGCGCAGTTCATCTTGATGAACGGATGTCCACGCCTCGGGCTGCGGCGATAAAACTCGCGCGCGACCATTTCTTTGCCCGTGCCACTCTCGCCCGTGATCAAAACCGTCGCGTCCGTCGGCGCCACGCGCTCGACGAGCTGCCGGAGTCGCATGATCGCGGGCCCACGTCCGACCAGCACGGCGTCATCGTCTTCTGGATCGTCGCTCAACAGACGATTCACGTGCAGCAGCTGCCGGTACGACTGTGCTTTCCTTAAAATGACATCGATCTGGCTCGGCGAAAATGGCTTGAGGACATAGTCAAACGCGCCGGCCCGCATGCAGCCCACCGCAGATTCGATGGTGCCGTAACCCGTGACCATGACCACAAGCGGGTGCTCCGGCATGGCGGCCACCTGTTCGAGAAATTTTTGCCCGTCTCCATCCGGCAGCCGGATATCCAGCATCATCAGGTCGAACTGCTCCCGTTGAAGTACCGCGGCCGCCTCGGCGAGGTTATTGGCGCAGGTGACGGGAAGCTTGTGCCGCTGAAAAATGCTTTGGAGCAGATTGCGGACGACGAGTTCATCCTCGACGATCAGTATCTTCTCAAAAGACATTTCAGGATTATGTGGGTGGAGGTGTTAACTTCCAACGCTCGAATGCGGGAAAGCCGGACCGCGATAAAGACAGTCCGGGCCGCGCAGTACAAACAAATGTTCGGCGACACTCAGTCGTTACCAACCAACAGCGACTTTACGCGACCCATCACGTCAGCCGGCATGTAGGGTTTCGCCAAAAAAGAACACGGGCCACCCGCGACGAACATTGCTTCCAACGCCCGCTGGTCGCGACCACTGGTCAAAAGCAAAGGCAGCGCAGGGGAAATCGCCCGTAATTTACGGCAAAGATCCCCACCCTCGCCATCCGGCAAATGGCAGTCGACGAATGCGAGCGAAATGGTCTCCCGGTGTTCAGCAAACAGCCCGAGCGCATGCGCACCCGTGGAAGCGTGCAAAACATTTACTTTCATGCGACGAAGTAAATTCTTCAACAGGTCCGCAAGTGATTCGTCGTCTTCAACCAGCAGCACAGTTCCCTTCGCCTCCGGAAAGACATTCCGTGCCGCCGTCGGCTCCAGATTCGGGAAAAGAGCAACCGGTTGAGACATTGCTGAACTGTACGTCGCACCGCTGAAAAACTTGAACAAATACTCAAGTTTTCAGCACAGTGAACCGAAGAGCTAATTCACACGGCAATTTTCGCAAAATTCCGTCCTTCTCTCCCGATGCGTTTACTTTCTTTTCTGACCGACATTGAACGGGCGATTCGCCTCGAGACCAACGCGGACGAGACCTCCATCTGGGATACGTCGCGTATCGTGAATTTCAAAACCGGCCTCGCCCGTCTCACGCTCGCGTCGCGCGAAGCGGATAGCGGCATGCCAGAAGGCACTGTTTTGGTGCAACATTTCTCCCTCGCGAATGGCTCCTTCTGTTTGAAGGCGAGCCTCACGTGGACCGGCAGCGAGTCCAATCCGATCGTCTCGGTTTACGACACGCCGCTCCTCAACTGGAAGCTCGAGGCCGTTCGCATCGCCACCGCCTGGCTGGCCGGTCCTCCGGCCGAAGCGACAACGGTTACGATTCGCGAAAACAACGAGCGGGTCGCGGTCGCGAGCTGAAGATTTGCCGCAGCGTCGTTCAGAAATCTCCGGACGAGTATCAACGGCGCTTGTGATGTAGCTGGCCTCGCCGAGGCCGGATTCCGAGATCAATGGTAGGGCGCGGTCTCCGACCCGCCCTGGGCAGGTCGGAGACCTTGCCCTACTCCAAAACCTGTTCTTCCAGCGTTCAACCAGCGCACCAGCGTGGATGGACGTGGTGATCCATGAGCTCTCCATGGATTGCCGCAGTCGGCGAGCCTCCTTCGCAATGACAAACAACCGTGGTTGTCAGAGAGGCCCAGCCCGACGCGCCTCAGAACAAATTTTGAAACACCAGCCGCAAAAAGAGATTCCCGCGATCGCCGATCGTCGACCCTCTCAAAGTGCGCATATAGCCAAGCTCGAATTTTGCGCTCACCACATTCAGCTGCACTCCAGCACCCGCCGCGAGCCAGGAGCGCCGGCCGTCGCCACTTAATCCCGCGGCATCAAACATCAGTAGCGGCTTGATCGAGTACAAATTCGCCTCGTCGATGATGTAATCGGTCGCGGGGCGAATCTCATCGAGGGTTCGATCCGCCTCAGCCACCGCCGCGTCGCGCGTCAGCCCTTGATTCTTCAGCGACGAAATCAGCATGTTTCGACCTGAAACATAAATTCCATTCTTAAGCCGGCCACGCACTTCATTGTCCGGCGGGATCAGCGGAAACGACCAGCCCCGAATCGGAAATGTCAGGTTCGCGTTCACATGCCAGAACGCCGTGCCGCCATTTCCACCCGCCGATCCCGTCGCTTCGCCTTGTCCAAAGCTTCGAAGCAAAGGACCCGCGGGCAAATTTCGCAGCGTCGCGTCAGCCACGCCGTCGTAGAGAAATTGCCCTGCCGAATTGCCGCCAAAGAAACGCCGAACGGCCGGCGCGTTACCCCACAATTGTCCGGCGCCTCCGAGCAATTCCAACCCGATCGTCTGGTTCGGCGACACCGCAAACTCCCGTGCATAGCCCGCGCGCGTGACGAGCCGTTGATGCGAACCCAGGCCTTGGTCGCTTCGGCCGTTGTCCTCCCAAATCGCCGCACGGAAAAAACCTCCGATCGGCCGCGGCAACAGTGACTCGATGACAACGCGATTCGACTGAACCTCCGTTTCCGTTTCCAAACGCGTCGACGCTTGCTCCAGCGTGCTGTCAACGCGCTCATATCCGGCATTGAGCGTCACGCGCATGTGCGGCGTTACTCGAAACGTTATCCCGCCGCTCGTTCCGCTCGTGTTCGTTCTATGTTCGCGCCCAGCCAGCGGCTCCTTCGTGTCATCATACCCGGCTCGAAAGGAAAGTTCTTTGATCGCGCCTTCCCTCGGGCGGTAGGCGTAGGTGAGCGCAGTATTCGTCCGATAAAAACCTTCGTCAGATCGTTCGCCTTTGAATCGCGCGTCGAGGTGGTGAAGTCGTCCCGATCGCGCCAACCGATTATTGATTAGATCGGGCATCGCCAGCAGGTCGGACGCGAATGCGGCGACAACTGCGGTCCCGAAAGCGCGATCGCGACTGACTCCGAAATCCGGATGCAACGCCAGCAGCGGACGTGGTACGGCTTCGTACCGCGTCGGGTAAGGCGATCGCGGAATCGGCAGGACGTTGTCGCCTACCTTAGCCATCGAAAGATGCACCTGCAGTGGACGGAACGTCAGCTTCACGGTGTGCGTGGCATCGTCCTTCTGTTCGTCGACATCAACGTAGAGCACGCTCGCGAGAGTCGCCTGGCTGAAAAGATACGCCGACGATTCCTCGGTTTCGAAAGCGGTTCGAATCGCCTGCAGCACCTCCGATTGTTTCTCAGCCGTCCACAGATCGCCGTTTCGCAACGGCAACACGACCGCCCCACTCCATCGTCCTTTTAATTCGAACGCGACCACACGATAAGCCGTCGACGACTCTGCAGCACGGGCCCCCGCTCCAGCTTCGACCGTCATCGTCGTGACGACGAGATCGTCGCTCGCTGCTATCGCGGCAACCTGCGCGCAACCAAAGAAGCAACCGGCCACGAAAGCCCAAAGAATTTTCATCGGGTGAACCCGCACGAGCGACAAACGTTGGTCGCCATGTCCCGCCACGGTAGCTTCTCGAAAAGAAGCTACCGCTCGCGGCAAAATATTCCGGCTGATCAGACGTCCACTGCGACCACGGCTTTCTGCATCGCCGCGTGAATTCGTTTCTTTTGCGCGGCGGTTGGCTTCGCCACACCTTCGATCGCTTTCGTCGCCGGATGGACCTCCTTAATTAAAACATCCGACTGCGCCTCCGTGATTCCCTGATCGGCCATCGTTTGAATCGCCGCCTCTTCGACCGTCGCGCCTGCGGTGAAGGAGACGTGAACGATCTGCACTTCGTCGCCGTCTGTAACTTTGTAGAGATCGAAAACGAGTTTCCAGATCGCATCGGCCTCCGGTGTACAACTGCGTTCGACGACCACTCTAAATTTATAGCCGCTCTCCGGGCTGAAAACCATTACTTCGAGGAGAAACGGTTTACAGGTCTTGTTTCCGATCGGTATGACACTCGTGGATGATTTGGGCATGGGGTGAGGATTTTAGATGATGCGTTGGTGGTGAAGTGCGTCGCGCCGCTGGAAAGGCACTTGATATGCGAACACCAATTCCACCATAAAATCAGCCTTATTCCTCGCTCGGTACGCGCATCTCGACCGTCTGGCTAAAAAAATCTGCAACTCCGCCCCTTTGCTCCGGGTTTTGGTCGCCGACGTCTTCGCCCCATAGCCAAAAACACGCGGACCCGCCGCGTGCTCGCTACACTTCTCTCATGAAAAACGATCTCCGTTTCGCCTTTCGCATGATCGTTACGCGGCCGTGGTTCTCCGCCGCCGTC
>CBRAFL010000058.1:0-19448 GCA_967755055.1 uncultured bacterium | reverse complement strand
TCGGTGTCGTCGCTGCGGTCGCGGAAAAGATCATCGAGCAAAAACCGCTGAAGCCGAAAGACCGCGCGACGCTCACGAAGATTTTCAATCGCGATCCCGCGCGACTCGCCCAACACCTCGCAGCGCTGGAGCAGGGAAAGCCTGGCGCTCGGGAAGCATTGCTTCAGACCTTGCTTGATCAACACGGGACGGGGCGCGTGGTGTTTCGAAATACGCGCGCAACGATGAGCGGGTTTCCGAAGAGGAAGTTTTGTCCGGCTCCGCTCACGGAAAATAACCTCACGCAGCTCGCGCGTATTTCGCGCGAGATGCGGGCGGAGGAAACCGGTGATGACGCGGCCATTCGCTACTCCTTCAAAGAGGATCCGCGGATCGACTGGCTGGTGGCGTTTCTCAAGCAGCACCGCCCGGCGAAAATCCTGCTCATTTGCAAAACTCAGCGGAAAGTTGCGGCGATTGAGGCGGCGCTGCAGGAGAAAATCAACGTGAAGGTCGGGCTGTTTCACGAGGGCCTGCCGTTGGTACAGCGCGATCGCAATGCGGCGTGGTTCGCGGAGGCGGACGGCGCGCAGCTCTTGATTTGCTCCGAGATTGGTAGCGAGGGCCGCAATTTCCAGTTCGCGCATCATCTCGTTTTGTTCGATCTGCCGCTCAATCCGGGATTGATTGAGCAACGCATCGGTCGGCTCGACCGCATCGGCCAAACCCAGACGATCCGCATTCACGTGCCGTACGTGACCGGCAGCAGCGAGGAATGCGTCGTGGAGTGGTATCACCGCGGCTTGGACGCGTTTGAAACGTCGCTGCACGGCGGCAATGACTATCAGGAGAAGTTCAAGGAGCGGCTTCTCGAGTTATCGATGGCGTATGGCGACGGCGGTAAAGTGGGACGCGCTCAACTCGATGAGCTGGCCGCGGAGACGATCAAATTCCGCGAGGCCCTTTCGTTAAAGATGAAGAAAGGACGCGATCGGTTGCTGGAGCTTAACTCCTTCAATCCAGCGGTGGCCGAACGCGTGATCGCCCGTGTTCGCGCGGTGGACGCCGATCCTTTCCTGCGAAATTTTCTGGTCGAACTGCTGGATCATTTTGGCGTTCGCATCAAAGAGCACGAGGAGGGCGATGTGTTCCTTGACCCGAGCCACGCCTACATCGAAGGGTTTCCGTCGATCCCGCATGATGGCATGTTGGCGACGTTTAATCGTTCGCGAGCGATCCTACGCGAGGACATCCGTTTTATTTCACCGGATCATTCACTGGTGCAGGACGCTATCGATCTCCTCGTCGACTCGAAAGCGGGCACGACGGCGTTTGGTTTCATCAAATCGGACAAACCCAATCTCGTGCTCGAAACGATTTTCGTACTCGAAGCAGTCGCTGAATCGCGTTGGCACGTGGATCAGTTTCTCGCACCCACGCCGGTGCGAGTGGTGGTGGATGTTCGAGGCAATGATCTCACGGATCAACGAAGCGCAGCGACCATCGCGGATGATTTTGTGGACGCGACGATCCAGCGTTTCCTCGAGCGGCCCAGTTTCAACATCGGTATGTTGAAGACGATGCTTGCATCCGCGACGGAGCGGGCGGAGGAGCGTACGCGAACGCTCAAAGCCGCTGCGACGACGAAGGCGAACGAAGTGCTGACTGCGGATCGCCAGCGGTTGGTTGATTTAAAAAAGCTCAACGATCACGTGCGTCCCGAAGAGATCCAGCTGGCAGCCGAGCAACTCGAGCACACACGGCTGGCGATCGATGCGGCGAGACTGCGGTTGGATTCCATCCGGCTGATCGTTGAAGGTGCGAAGGCGGGAGTGTAGGAGATGCTTCGACGACTGCGGACGAGCGGGCGCGATATATCGGGAAGCAACCCGATCCCGCGACGAGGGATGTTTCTGCTCCCGTCTGGCCGGGGGCCATAACATTTTCTGCAAACATTTGCCGGGCGGGTGAATCCGCTTGGTTAAGCGCCGGGCTTCTCCGATAAAGTACATCTCCGCCAGTTGCTGCATGCCGTTGGGCTGACAGCTGGCTTAACCCCCGAAAGTATTATGAAAACACACACCCGGATGGTGTCCGTGCTGCTCGCAGCACTTGGTTTGTTCGTTGCACTCCCTGCCACGGTTCTGGCCCAGGAATGGTCGTCGGCCCAAAAGGAAGTTTGGAAAAACGTCGAGGCGTATTGGGCGCTGGATGCCGCCGGCAAGACGGACGAATTTATGGCGTACTTCCATCCCGAATACATGGGTTGGAGCATTCGCAGCTCTCTACCTGCCAACAAAGAGACGGTCCGTAAATTTATCGCCCATGGCCACAAAACCGGAAAGACGCTCGTCTACCACGTTCAACCCGCAGCGATAGCCATTCACGATAACATCGCCATCGTTCACTATTACTGGTCCCAAGTCACTCAGACGACGGGCGACAAAGAGAAGGAATCATCCGGGCGGTGGACGGATATTCTCATGAAGCAGGGTGACAAATGGGTGTTGATCGGTGATCACGGCGGCACCACCTCGAAGGATAACTAACGATCGATCAAAGTTGTTTAGCCGCCAAACGCGGACGAATCCCGCGTTTGGCGTTAGTGATAGTTTTTCAAGGTCTTGGATCGAGTGGAGGGATGACCTCCGTGTCGTCCGCGTTCGCTCTGGGTCAGTCAATTTGTTTGTCGTTGCGGAAGGAGGATCGACGGAGGTGGCTCGCTCGCCGCGCAACGGCCCGCGGATTACGAACGTAGCGCGGCGAGCGCGCTACCTACAATCCGGCTCCGTGGACCGTAGGTTAGCGCATTCAGTGAGCGCCCCGGAGCCCACTAAACTGTATCGGCCTGGAATGCTGACGTCTGGCGGGACTTCCGCCTTGTGTCTTGCGAGGGTGAATCGTGGTCTCGTGACTTTCTCTTTCGAGCGCCCGCTGATTCGCCATGTCGCAATCCTCCTCACTCCGCACTGAAAATCTGCTGCACCTCACGTGGCCGATTTTTCTGCAGCACATGACGCACAGCGTCGTGCTGCTCGTGGATCTTTGGTTCTTCAGTCATTTGTCCGACGAGATTGCCGGCACAGTCGGCCAGTTGCTGCCGATCATCTGGTTAGGCACGTTCGTAATTCCGGTATTTGCGGGCACCGGCATTTCCGTGGCCTCGCAGTACATGGGCGCGAAACAAAATCACAAGGTCATCCCCGCCTATATGATGAACCTCCTTTTCACCGGCGCGATGGGCCTTGTCTTCGGCGGAGCCATGGCGTGGCTGGCCGGCGACATTGGTCGCTGGATGGGTTTGAGCGCGTCGCTGAATGCGATCGGTACAACTTATCTCGGTACGATGTGCGGTTACTTCATCCCGATGGGCGTTCTTGTTGCTTACAACGCGGTGCTCTCCTCGCGCGGAATGACGCACTGGCTGATGTACAGTTCGTTCACGGTCGCAGGCCTCAACCTCGCGCTCGCGTCGCTCTTCGTGCTCGGCTTCGGCTGGGGCGTGCGAGGAATCGTCACGGCCTCGGTGATCAGCGTGACGATCGCCATGTCGCTTTCGGTGTGGCTGGTGCACCGCCGACTCGGCGTGCATTTTTATTTGCGGGGCGCGTGGCGGGACATGTTGGGGGTGCTTCGGCCGATGCTCCGTATCGGAATTCCTAATGCGCTGGAACCGTTCAGTTATTCAGTGCAGCAGATCATTCTGTCCAAGTTGATCATCGGGCTCGGCATCGTTTCGATGGCGGCCAACAGCTATGCAGGACGGGCGCAGATGTTTCAAATCACGTTTTCCGTTTCACTCGCACTCGGCTGCCAGATTCTGATGGCGCACTGGATGGGCGCCCGTCGTTTCGCGGACGTGGACCGCCTTTATTGGAAGATGATTCGCTGGGGCATGCTCGTCGCGGGCGTCTATGCTTTTTCTCTCTGGCTGCTCTCTGAGTGGGTGCTGGGCGTTTTTACCGCAGACCCGGCCGTGAAGCGGCTCGGTCAATCATTGTTGCTGATCGCCGCATTTTTTGAGCCGGCTCGCGCGGTGAATATCATCGGCGGGTTCAGTTTGAAGACGGTCGGGGACGCGCGTTTTCCACTCGTGATCGCCATCATTTTTATTTGGGGAATTCTGCCGGTCGTCTGGATGGTGAATCATCTCTGGCAATTGAGCCTCGTGGGATTCTGGGTTTTTTTCGCGGCCGACGAGATCATTCGTGCCGGCATCAATCTCTGGCGCTGGCGTACTGGAAAATGGAAACACATGGGCATCGCGGAAGGTGGTGAGCCGGCGGCTGCCGCAGCGGAGAGCGCGCGTGCAGGAGTGTGATCGCGCGCGACGTGGTCGCGAGACACTCAGTCGAACCACTCGTCCTCGGGATCGAAGGCGGGCACGGGCACGTTGACGATTTTCATGCGGCCCACGGCACGGTGGCGACAGCCCGGTTTAATTAAAATGGTCGTCAGCGGTTTGACCGGCACGCGCGCGCCGTCGAGCTCCATGAAGCAGTCGCCCTCGGTTTCGAGAATCAGATAAAGCTCGGTCAGTTTCTTATGATAGTGCGTGCGCGCGTCCGCGCTAATGTCGACGTAGTGGAGTGTCGCGACCGGATTGTCGGGTGTGGCGAACGCCCGTCGCGTCTGTCCACACGGGCAGGTTTGGGGTGGGATCGAGGTAAGATCAGAGACGACGTAATTCATGAGTCGAGAAAACGGAAAATCTATTGAATAACAAAGAGCGTCGTGATCGCTTGGCAACCCACTCGCTCACGAGACTGTGAGAAAATCGTTCGTGTAGGTGGCGCGCTTGCCGCGCAACTCCGACACTTCACGTCCAAGCACGTTGCGCGGCGAGCGCGCCACCTACATGGGGCCAAGTGAGGCTCTCCGCAGTTGCATCATGGCGACTCATTACCAACGTGTGCGCACCCCGTTTTCGATCCATGAAGAAATTATTTCCCCTCTTTTTTTTGATTGTCGCTCTCGTGGGTTGTCGGACGGCGCCCAAGCCCATTGCGCACAACCCGCCGCCACCGCCACCGCTGGCGGTTGCACCTGCACCGCAAGTTGCCGCGGATCCGTTTTGGCCCGCTGACGGAGTGTTTCCTGTTCCTGGGCGCACCTCTTCGTGGTCGGGATTTCGGGCGAAAAACGTGGAGCGCAGGACACTCTTTGCCCAACAGCGGGCAGAGGATCAGAACGCGATTGTTTTTGTCGGCGATTCCATCACCGAAGGTTGGGGAACCCTCAGACGTGATTTCGCCGGTCTTGGCGTAAAGGTCGTGAATCGTGGTATTGGCGGTGATACGACGCCGAATCTGGTCTTTCGGCTGCAGGACGACGTTCTTTCGCTGCATCCTCGCGCCCTGGTAATCTTGATCGGGACCAATGATCTCGGTGAACACACGGCGCCGAGTCAGATCGCGAACAACCTGCGCGTATTGCATGCACGGATTCGTACTGCTTATCCGACGATCCCAATCGCGTGGTGTTTGGTGATGCCGCGTCAGGGCGGGGACACGTATCCCCAGCGAATTCGTGAACTCGACGCGCAGATCGCGGAGCTGGTGCAATCCGATCGAAGAATCACGCTCTGCGATACCTTTACGCCGCTGGCGTTGCCCGATGGCTCATCAAAGCCGCAGGATTACGTGCCGGATCGACTCCACTTGAATCCAGAAGGGTATAAGGTGTGGCGCACGGTGCTGTATCCAATTTTGGCTAGCTGGAAACTCGGCGGGCGGTGACGAGCGCCGCCGAGGTGGGAAGAAACGGTAGGGCGAGGCTTGTGCGCCTCTGGCGTACGTCTCGCCGTGCCGTTGTTGCCGTGCTCGTTCACGGCTCATCCGGAGGATTCGCCCTACCTTTCCGATCACGATCCAATTTTCTTGGATCGCGCTGTCGCCCTCAATGCGTTCTCAGGGGCGAATGCTCACTGTCTTGATCACAGGCGGCGTGGTCGGTCGGCTGCGGTTTCCGTCCGCTCCCATCACCGTCGGCAAGTTCATCAAGGCGTCGACGACTTCGATTCCGCGCACGACTTTTCCGAAAATGACATAGTTCGGTGGCAGCGGGTAGTCTTGATGCATGATAAAGAACTGGCTGCCGTTGGTATCAGGTCCGGCGTTCGCCATCGCGAGCGTGCCGCGGCGATAGCCGGCTTTATAAAGAGCTGAGTTGCGATCGATCTCGTCCGCGAAAGTGCCGCCCCATGCGCTTTGGCCGCCCTCGCCGGTTCCCTGAGGATCGCCGCCTTGGATCATAAACCCCTTCACGATGCGGTGGAACGTCACTCCCTTGTAGTAGCCGCGCTCCGCGAGCAGACGGAAATTTTCCACGGCAGTGGGTGAATCCTTGGCGAACAGTTCGAACTCGATCGTGCCTTTATCAGTTTCCATCACTGCATGAAGACCTCCGGAGCTCTTGATCGTGACCGGACCTTTAGTAAGGCCGGTTGGTGTAGGGCGGCAGCCGCCGAAAACGAAGAGCGCGAGGGGAAGCATCCACACTCGGGAAACGCGGAAACCGTGAAGACATGAATCGATCATCGTCCACCACTTGGTGAAACGTGAATCCGCGAGTCAAGCTGGCGGCGAAATGATCTTCGCCCTGCTCGGCTTCGTGGCTGCGAGCGTGAGCGAGTGGAGGATCGAATTGCAGGTGGCGCGTTCGCCGCGCAACGGATCCGCGGATTGCGAACGTAGCGCGGCGAACGCGCTACCTGCAAAAACGCTTTTCCTTCAGCCCGTCGTCGGCTGCTTCTTGCGTCGCAAGACCAGGATGTTGCCTGCGACGCAAAGAGTGATTCCGGCCACGGTGTAGGCGTGCCAGCGCAGTCCTTCGAAGGCAGTCGAAAACAGCAGGGCCACGATGGGAATCGCCGCACCCGTATAGCCAGCGCGGTCAGCGCCGATGCGGCCCACCAGCGTGAGATAAGCGCCGAACGCCAACACTGAACCGAACAAGGCGAGATAGGCCAGCGAGAGTAAATAGCCGATCGATCCGTCGAAAATAAACGGGCGACCCGCGATGAACGCATACAGTGCCACGAAGGCAGCGCCGTACATCATTCCGAAGGTGTTGAGTTGAATCACGGGGAGTCCTTGTCGCTGATTGCGCGCGGCCACGAGATTTCCGAGCGACGCGGAAATGGTCGCGGTAACTGCGTACGCGAGCCCGAGCAAAGGCCGGCCATTTTTCGTGGCGTGTCCGATCTCCGGCAGGAAAACCAGTACGACGCCAGCGACGCCAAATGCTGCGCCGATCACTGTCGCCAGCCTCATCGGCGTGCCGAAAAACGCACGCGTGCCGAGAATGTTGAGAAAAACGATTAGGGAAAACGTCACCGCGACGAGGCCCGAACTGATCTGTCCCTCAGCCAAGTAAACGCACACGTAGTTGAGTCCGAAAAGCAGCGCTCCTTGCAGCGCCATCCATTGGTGTTCACGCCATGAGAACTTGAGGCGCAAGCCGCGCGCGCCGCTCCAAAGAAAAAGCACCGCGCTGGCGAGGGCGAAGCGATAAGCGACCGAAACTTCCGGTGGCACCTTGCCGAGTTGAAACGTGATCGCGAGCCAGGTGGAGCCCCAAATAAAGACCGCCGCGAGATAGAGACCAAGATTGCTCATCGTGCTTTTAAGATCTCACGGAATAACGGTCCATGGTGCGGGCAAAATTCAGCGAGGTCACGTGAGCAGGCAATTTCATCATCAGGTGGAACGAGAATTTAATATTCATCCATCCTGGTACCCGAATCACAATCGTCGAGGATGCCCTTACAGTTCAACATGCTTTCAACAGCGAACTGATTTTCGCTGATCGTGCCGGTCCTTGACCCTCCGACCGCGTTTGCCACCAACATCTGTATGCGCATCGCTGCTGCCGTACTCGCTATTTCGCCGGAAATAAATCAGCCCACGGCGTGCTGGGTCGCCGATTCCTTGTTCGTCGAGTATCTCTCCAGCTAGCCCATGTCGACACCAACGCCGCTGATGAAAGGCGAAGCGGTCGCGCTCGTTCCCTTGTCGCTCGATCACCTCGGCGATTTCCTGCGCCACTCGAACGATCCGGCTCTTTGGACGTGGTGGCTGCGGAAACCTCCGATCGATGCCCACACGATGCGAAGCGAAATTGCGAGCGCGCTTGAGCAAGAGAAAAGCGGAGTGCGTCGGCCGTTTGCCATTCTTCACCTCGGCCGTAACGAGCACATCGGCAGTACATCGCTTTGGCGCATAGATCCCGTTCATCGTTCGGTGGAGATCGGTTCCACCTGGCTGGGATCAGCGTTTCACAACTGCGGAATCAATCGAGAGTGCAAGAAGCTGCTCCTCACTCATGCGTTCACTGAACTCGGGATGAACCGTGTGATGTTGCAGACCGACGAACTGAACCAGCGCTCCCGTCGAGCCATCGAAAAACTCGGTGCGAAGCTCGATGGAGTATGGCGAGAGGACAAAATCACCTGGAACGGCCGCGTGAGATCATCGGCCGTTTACAGCATTCTTCGAAGCGAATGGATCGCGCGCGTTGAGCTGACGGCCGCACCGTAACCGGTGTGGCTACGATTCGGAAATATTACTTTTTTCCGCGTGTTTGCGCCGCGGCGAGCTGGGCTTGAGCGTCGGTGAGTTTGGCCTGCAACTCCGCGACCCGAGTTTTGCCTTCGTCCGCCTGTCGTTCGAATTGACCGGATTCGACCTTTGCGTCGGCTAACTGCCGCTTGAGTTTGGCGAGTTCGATTTGTGCCTCGGTGGCTTCGTCCTGGATCTTGGTATTTCTGACGTTGGCTTCTTCCATTTCCTTTTCCAATTGGGCTCGTGCCGCCTTGGCTTCGTCCGACTGTCGCTGAGCGCGGGCGAGTTCCGCGTTGGCTTCGGAGAGCTGCGCCTGCAATCGACTTGCCGCGATTTTCGCCTCGTCCGCTTGCGCTTTCAGCGCGACCATTTCGGCACGCGCAGTGGCCAGATGGTTTTGCGCCTCTGCGATTTCGCCGCGGGCTTGATTGAGCTGTGATTCGCTGGCGATGGCTCGGGAGTTGGCGCTGCTGGCTTTGCTTGAGAACAGAATCGCGACGGCGATGAGTGCGATGGCAAGAATTCCGATAATGACTGCCGGAATTGTGGAGGTCTTATTCGAAGTAGGGGCGTAGGGGTCGTTCATGGCGGAGCCATTTTACACCCGATTGGCTTGGAGCGATATAGGAATAATATACGCAGCAAACAACAAATGATGCGGGATGCACCCGCCCGATATGATCGGGAAAATTGCATCGCATCGCGGCGATGGAATCTGCTTCGCTTCTGTAATCAGAAAGCGGATGCATCCTGCAGTCGACGATGACGCGCGGGCTATTCTGCGTCTTCTCCTTCGTCGTCGTCCGGACCGTTATCCTTTCCGGCGATTGGGGTGATCATGCCGAACAAGCCATGAACTTCGTCGTCGGGACCCGCGGTGAAATAGAGCGTGTTCGTCGGACCTGCGCCGGCGCCATTACCAAAGTCCAGCGCCCAGAGTCCGTCGATCTTCAACGGCCGGCTCGGCGCCCCACGCAGCAAGCCGCGGAAATGCCCGTCCACCGGATCGAATGCCGCGATATTTCCGCTGCCAAATTGGCCGACTAAAAGCATGTTGCTGAAACGACCGAAGTCTGCGGGCGCGAGCGCCACGCCCCATGGAGCGTTCATCCAAAATCCGGAGTGGAGTCGCAGCTGCAAGACGCCATCGAGCGAAAATGCGTTCACATAACCACGACCGAGTCCGGCGACCTCGTCGACTTTTTCTTCGTCCTGTTTGGCGTAGGTGACGTAGACTCGATTGCCGATGGTCTGAACGTTGAACGGAGCGTAGCCGTCAGGCAGCGCCCAGTCTTTAAACGCATTGGGTCCGAAGTTCACCGGAGCGAAATGGCCGTCGTAGACTTCAACGGTGCCGCCAAAAAAATTGGCCGCGTAGAGATAGTTCGCACCGTTGAGCTGCGCGATCGCGAGTCCCTTGTAGACCGCCCAGCCAGCCCGGTTCACTTCGTTGATGGCGGTGGCGCCGCCATTCCATCCGGCGATGGTGCCGTTTTCGGTAACGAAGAGGAAACGCGCGGGCAGGTTGTTGGTGTGTAACTTGAAATCACTCGAGCTGTTGAAGACCGTGCCTGTCGGAGCCGACGGCGGTGTTTCGCCCGGAGCCGAAGGGATAGTGACAGTGAGGGGAATCTTTGCGCCGGCGCCCGTGTACAATGTGGATACACCGGTGCCGTTATCCGCGACCCACCACGGACTGGTCGCGCTGCGGGAGAGGCCCCACGCGTTGACGAGGTTCGCGTCGGTGAGCGGCGCCCAACCTGGCACATCCGAAACCAAATTGGTCTGCTGGTACTGATGAGCGACGGGAGGAGAAGCGAGGGCGGCCGAAGTGGCGCCGACGACGCCGGCGAGGATCAACGTCGTGAATCGGACGTGTGGGAGAAGACTGGACCGTAACCACGGTAGATTTTTCATAGAGCAGACTCCTTGGAACATGCAACCGGCGGTTGTGCCGGGGATGGGTGAAGAAGCGGGTCGATCACAGCGATCGACCGCCTCCTTTGAGTGGGGGAAACCGCAAACTGATTCCAGTCACGTGCTTTTAAAAATCGGATTTGGTAACAACCTTGTTACCGATGGAGTCTTCAGAAGAGACCCGATCCCGTGCTTCGGAGGGCTGGCGATCGTTCAACTCTCGTTCACCACTCGCACTGACTTGCCGAGGAATGCGCCGTAACGTTGCGCGGCTTTTGTAAGAGCGCGTTGCTTCGCCTGGTTCACGGGTGCGAAAATCATGCCTTCGATGACGATCCCGGCTTTTGCGTCCGTTCGCCGCCAGCGGCCGGCGATTTTTCCGTCGAGAATAAGCGTGCGACTGAAGGCGACGTCCACCTTCACGGCATGATCGGCGCCGCCTTCCAATTCGGATTTGAACAACGCGCTTCGATCCCGGTAGGCGATGCCATATTCGTCGAAGATGGGGAGCAGGAAGTTCGTATCGGCTTTTGCGTGACGCACCGAAGGATTTGCCGGCGACACGTAATTCTGTCCGGCGACGGCGTCCCGAGCGAAGTCGTGACCCAGCGTGGCAACGCCTGCTCTCGCGTCCTTGATTGTGAGGCCAGACCACCACGCAAAATCCTGCACGGTCGCTGGCCCACGGCTCGAAAAATAACGGCGCGTAAGTTCCGCCAGTGCTGCATCGCGCGCTAGCGGTTTCACCGCCGGCACGCGTTCGTCAAGCAAGGTATAAGTGAACTGCTTGCCGTGGCGTGGTCCGCTGCAAATGAGTCCATCGAGTTCGGCGTGCATCAACACGTGACCGAGGCGAGGGCCGTCCGCCTTTATTTTTGCCTTCCCCAATGCCTCGCGCAGCGCAGTTCGGGTGAGCGCGTTTCCACCGCCCAGAGCTTTGACAAGGGCGGCGTGACTGCGCTTCAACACCGCGCGATCCACTTCGAGCTGGCGATCCATGTAAGCCATCGCGGCTCGGACGCGCGGCGCCGTGAGTGCGAGCATCCAGCGAATATCCGCGGGCGTGACGAAATGCCAGGTCGGCCGCAGCACGTGGGTGCGCAAAATCGAGCCTTCGTTGAAAGCGTGTTCGACCGTGGCGTCAGTTGCTCCGGGAAGGCGCAGACCGATCGCCCACTTGCTCATCGCGTAGTCCTGCGCCTGCACGGCACCAAGCCATGTGACGATCTCGCGAGGCTCTCGAAAGTCGGAAGCGATCAGTCGTTGATTGATCAGGCGATGGCGAAGGAGAGCCTCGGAAGTCACGTTGGAAAAAAGGCAGTGCGGTTGTCGTGGCCGACTCAGCCGTAATCGGCATCAAAGGAATGCACTCATTGGACGCGACGAATCGCCTCTTCGATGTAGTCGATTCTGAAGTCGGTCGGTTGAGAATCTGATGAGGTGAGAGTGGGCTCTTCCGTTTGTTCCTCGCGAATGCGGCGGAGGATTTCTCCCTTTATCTCGTACAGCGATGACTGCGCAGCTGCCGCGCCCCGACCGAGTTCGCCCAGAAACTTGATTACCGCTTCGTCCGGTTCCCGGCGTTCGCGGAGCTTCTGGCTTTGATCGTAATATTCCTGGGGCTCCGTCCAGATGTGGCGAATGAGCGCCGGAATTGCCGCATTCGCAGCCGGCCCGAAGCGGCGGAGCGCGTCGACGATTCGTTCGTGTTCGCCGCGACTCCACGATTCGTCGGACTCTTCAAATTCGTCGAGCAGTTCAATCAATCGGGGCACGACGAGTTCGGGAGCTCGAGCGACACCAGCGAGAGCGGAAATGGCGGTCGGCACGCGCTCGCCGTCGGCGGGATGCGTGGCAGCGAGTAGCAGTGTGACGGTGTCGTTGGTGATGCCGATTTCACGCAAGGCACCCACGTAGCTGAACCACGCTTCGTCATTGCTGGCCTGAGCCAATGCAAGGAGCTTTCTCTCTGCTTCGGGAAATGGGCACAATGTGACGCGACCGGCCGCGGCAAGGGCAGATGCCGCGTTGACGCGCAACACGGTATTGGAGTGATTAAGCAAAGAGAAAATCTCGGTGACATATTGAGGGCACGCACGCAGCAGAGCGCCGATGGCGCGAGCGCGGTAGCGGTTGGGCTCGTCGAGGGTGAAGCCTGCCACGAGTTCGGCATAGAATTTGATTCCGGCCTCGCCCATCCGGGCAATCGCTTCAGTTGCAATGCGCAGGTGACGCTTGTCGCTCATCATTGCCTGCAACAGGTCGGTCGCCGGCAGCAGTTCTTTATCGAGCGCTCCGATTACCCAAGTGACCGCGGCCCCCGTGGTGAAGACCTCGTGAGGTTCTTCGTTGGCGATTTCCCGCATTTCGCGGCATGTCCCAACGACAAGCCGTTTCGCGTAGCGCCGTTGATCGGCAGGTGACGGATTGTCGCCGAGTTTTTTGTCCAATTCATCATCGCAACGTTTTTGGCGCGCACGGTTCGTCTGGCAGGTCGCCATCCATGACGCGTGAAGCGCAAGGTGGAGTTGTAACAAATCACGGGTAAACTCGGTGGCCCTAAAGCCGGGCTGGCAGAGCGCCGCTTTAATTTGCGCGGCAAAGCAGTCAGAAGCGTCGGCCACAGAGTGAGCCGCCGGGAGTTCCGCTGCAGTTCGTGATAGGCGGGCCTCGGTAACGATGCTGGCGGCAGGCTTTCGTGACTCCGGTGACCTTGAGACCAGTTGTTCGAGCCAGCTCGCGAGCGAGCGGCCGTCGAAGATCCACTCTTTGAGTTGGGTCGTCAGATCGTTCATGCGGGCGTGAACATCTCAACATGGCCGGAGTGATGAGCAAGGGCGGAGGGGCCGTGCGGCGGCGTGGAGATCCATATATTACGTAATACGTAATATGTGGATTCGGTGCTGGAGGTGCGATTGACGCATTGCACTTGGCGCGACGAGCGATAGCCCTCGCGAATGACGCCAACACGACAGGGTTCAATTCGCCTGTTCCGACTTTGGGGCATCGACGTTCATCTCCACTGGTCGTGGTTTCTTGTGGCGGTTTACTCGATCTCTACGCGCTGCGACCTGTCCGCATTGTGGCGAGGCGCATGAGGTCGTGGCGTGCGTGGATTGCGGCAACGTACATCCGCTTTTATCCTGGGAAAAGCGGGATCGAGCCAGCGTTTGATCTACGACGAAAGTTTCGGCGCAAAAGGCGTCGCGCCGGTGGTGGATCGTTGGCTCGTAATCTCCAAGGAGGCCGATGTTCGGCTTTGAAGTTCGTCTCTTCTTCTGCATTCTGCGGCCCACTTTCTCCGTGACCTCGAAACAACTTCTCCCTGCTCTTCTTCTTCCGGTGGTCGCCTGGCGGATTTATTCAAGGGTTCGTCGAACGATCGGACGGCAGGCTTGGAAGAGTCGCCGCCTCACCTTTGCGGTCTTGTTCTTCACATTGATCACATGCCTGATTGCAGCTGGCGCGGTGCGTTCACCGAATTCCTTGTATGCATTAGGCGGCGGACTTCTGATCGGAATTCCACTCGCGCTCGTAGGGCTGCGGCTTACGCGATTTGAAGTTTCCAGCGAAGGTATTTTCTACACGCCCAACACTGCGATCGGCCTCGGCGTGACCGCTCTGCTGCTCGGTCGCCTCGCGTATCGATTCATGGTGCTGTTTGGCTCACCGGTAGCTGATCGGACTCCGCCTACAGCTTTTCAAAGTCCTCTTACCTTGTTTGTGTTCGGCATAACGGCGGGGTACTACGTTTTCTACTACGCCGGCTTGCTGATCCAAGGGCGGAAGAAAGCCTGAGGGTTTACGACGACGCGGCGTGGCCTCGCGATTTTGGCCGCAGTGATCCAGGTTGGATGACGGCGCTAGCTCGCAACAACGCTTTGTTCAAATCGACGTTCGTCGAACTTACCCCCCCGATTGGATTATGAAACTCCACAGTGTTCTCCTCGCTCTTATTACCGTCGGTGCTGTCGCGGCTGCTGAGTCGACGGCGACACCTAAATTGCTTTGGGAAGCTCCCGGCTTCATCGCTCCCGAATCCGTGGTCAACGACACCACTCGGCACGAGTTGTATGTGTCCAACATGGGCGCTCACGACAAAACCGCTGCGCCTGGCGATGGCTTCATCAGCCGAGTGAGTGAAACGGGAAAGATGCTTCAGCAGAAGTGGGTCACGGGTCTTGATAATCCAAAGGGTCTCGCGCTCGCGAATGGCCGCCTCTACGTCGGCGACGACAAAGATCTCGTCGAAATCGAAATTCCCTCTGGAAAAATTCTCGCTCGTTACGCGCCGGAGGACGGACCGGGCGATTTCAACGACTGCACGGCCGATCCCGATGGAAACGTCTACGTGTGCAGTGGGCGTCTCCTCACGGTGTTTCGATTGCACGAAAGAAAGTTCGAAGCCTGGGTTAAACTGGACCGTGCGGTGACGGGTGGAATCAATGGCCTGCGCGCCGAGCAAGATCGTCTGCTCCTCGGTGGGTGGTCGATTCGCGACGCACACGGCGGTGAACAGGTCGGGCATATCTCCACCGTCGCGTATCGCGATAAAAGTGTTGGTCGCATCGGCGATCAACCGATCTGCCATATCGACGGCCTCGAACCTGACGGTCGGGGCGGGTATACCGTGACCGACTGGATGACAGGCGATGTGCTTCATGTTTCGTCAGAAGGGAAGCCGGAGCCGATCATGAAACTCGTGCAGGGCTCCGCTGATCACACCTATATAGTTTCCCGCGAGCAGCTGATCATCCCATTGATGAATGATAACATACTGCGCGCTTACCACTGGGCGCCGGCTCTCGCGAAGTAAGCGAATCGATGAACCACAATATTTTTTTGAGCGATTTTATAAACCTGTTTTCCGAAACATTTCCCGCGCGGAGTTCATGCAGGAGGCGACGTTCTACTGATCAGCAGAGTGCGCTGCCGTGCAGGGTAAAGAGTCGTCAGTTTTTTTTGCCGGCAGGATTTCGCCGCGGCATCTCCGCGTTCGTCATCTTCCTGTTGGCGCCGGCGTTTGCACCGGCTGCAACCGGCGACACGCAGGCTGCCATTGAGCTTACGAGTAGAAAAGTCCTCGTGCTGGGAGACAGTTTTACGCAGGACGGCCGTTACGTAAGCTTTCTTGAATATTTTCTTAAGCGACTCGCTCCGACGAAGCCGGTCGATGTGATCAGCATCGGTCTTTCCAGCGAAACGTTATCCGGTCTCACAGAGAAGACTCACCCGTTCCCGCGTCCGTGTGCGCTCGAGCGGCTTGATCGCGCTTTGAAGATGGTGAAGCCGAAGATCGTCATCGCCTGTTACGGGATGAATGACGGCATTTATCATCCACGCTCGCCGGAGCGGCTGACCGCGTTCGGCCGAGGCCTGCGTCAATTCGTCGACCAGATCCGCGCTACCGGCGCGCGGCTCGTGTTGGTCACGCCTCCGGTGTTTGACTCGCTTCCAGTTCGAGCGCGCACGGTGCCGAACACTGCGGCGGATTTCGGTTTCGGAGCGCCCTTTGTCGACTACGACACGGTGCTCGCGGAATTCGCCGCCACCGAAAATGCGCTTCATGAGCCGGACGTGATCGTGATTGATTTGCACAGCGTGATGACTGCTGCGCTCGCCAGGCACCGGGAACACGACGCGGCATTCACGTTTTCTCCGGATGGAGTTCATCCCAGTCCTACGGGTCATCTGTTGATCGCTACAACGATTCTGCGGGCGCTCGATTATCCGGTTCCTTCCGATGAACCGAAGGTGGACCTCGCGCGCATTGCTGCGGATCCGCTTTTCGATCTGGTCGACGCGCGACGCAAACTGCGTTCCGAAGCGTGGCTGGCCTACGTTGGTTATCAGCGGGGCGGCGCCTTCAAGTCGGCTTCAGTGGCTGCAGTCGAGTTGGTCGCCGCGCGGCTGGAGAACGAAATCGACCAGCTCGCGAATAAGTGATTTTGGATCGAGGTAGGGCGGTGGTCTATGACCCGCTCTCGGCAGGGCGGGGGACTTTTGTGCTGACTCGATAGCTGTAGGTAGCGCGTTCGCCGCGCTACGATTGCGAGCGTAGCGCGGCGAGCGCGCTACCTACAAATCGATCTTCCACTCGCTCACGCTCGCAGCCACGTTGCAACGCAGTCGGCGTTGACCCGCGTGACGGTCATCTCATAAACGCCGGCAACTTAGCTTGAGTGCGTTTCCTTCCCGCGGGAATGCGCGAGCTCATTCCATTTCGTGTCCGCTTCCTTTCGATCAATTACCCAATGACTCCGACTGTCTCCGCCGCTTCGCCGCCCGCGAACTCAACCCGTCGCGTGCTGCTCGCCAGTCTCGCAGGCACGACAATCGAGTTTTTCGATTTCTATATCTACGCAACGGCGGCAGTGCTCGTTTTTCCGAAGCTGTTTTTTCCTGCGTCCGATCCGGCCTCGGCGACGCTGCAATCGCTGGCCACGTTCGCGCTGGCGTTTTTCGCACGGCCCGTGGGCTCGGCGGTGTTTGGGCACTTTGGTGATCGTATCGGCCGAAAGGCGACGCTGGTCGCCGCGCTGCTGACAATGGGATTGTCCACCGTCACGATCGGTTTGCTCCCTACTTACGCGACCATCGGAATGCTCGCCCCAATTTTGCTCGCGCTATGTCGCTTTGGACAAGGCTTGGGTCTGGGCGGCGAATGGGGCGGGGCGATTTTATTGGCGACCGAAAATGCGCCTCCCGGCAAGCGGGCGTGGTACGGGATGTTTCCTCAGCTCGGCGCGCCGTTGGGATTTATCGGATCGGGCGGGATCTTTCTGCTGCTCTCAAAAAATTTGACCGACGCGCAGTTCCTCGACTTCGGCTGGCGGCTTCCGTTCATCGCGAGCAGTCTGCTGGTGTTGGTGGGTTTGTACGTGCGTTTGAAAATCACGGAAACGCCTGCGTTCCGCGAGGCCATTGAAAAAAAGGAACGCGTCGCCGTGCCGCTGGTTGTCGTGTGTCGCGATCATGGTAAAGCGCTCGTGCTGGGCACGCTGATCGCGATCGCGACGTTCGTGCTGTTCTACCTTCTCACGGTTTTCTGCCTGAGCTGGGGAACGAGCAAACTCGGCTACACGCGCGAACAGTTTCTCATTATTCAAATGATTGGAGTGCTGTTTTTCGCGCTGGCGATTCCGTGTTCCGCGGTGGTGGCGGATCGCCGCGGCCGGCGCTTCACGCTCATGATTATCACGGCGGGAATTATCGCATTCGGATTGATCCTCGGTCCCTTGTTCAGCGGCGGACTGCCCGGAGTGTCGGCTGCGATGGTGATCGGCTTTGCGCTGATGGGCCTGACTTACGGGCCACTCGGCACGCTCCTCTCCGAACTTTTTCCAACGGCGGTGCGCTACACGGGCTCGTCGCTGACGTTTAATCTCGCAGGGATCTTCGGTGCTTCGCTGGCACCCTATATCGCCACGTGGTTGGCGACGCACTACGGCTTGGCCGCGGTCGGATATTATTTGGCAGGTGCCGCTCTCGTCACGCTGATCGCGTTGTGGCTCAGTCTTGAAACGCGTGAGGCCGCTCCCGTGAGGAATGCGACTGCGATGCCCGTTCAACGCTCCTGAGCTTCAGCGGCCGAGCGACGCGGAGCTTTAGATTAAGTCGAGTGCCACTGTCGCTTTTTCAGCTTCGCGTCGCCGATTCTTACAAAAATCGTTGCGAGCGAAACTGACATTTCGGGGAACTTGAAAATTAATCCGTTCATGTGCAGCTACTAACCGAGCGAAGAAGAGTTCGGCGTGACGCTGGCTTACACAGTGCTGGGTAAACCACGATAGCAGCGTTCGTTTCATTAACCCTCCACTCCTCCTCCCCATGATGAATGTCTTAGCCAGTTTCGTCCCGATGATTGCGACTCCCAGCATCAGCGTCCCCGACGGCGGAATGACCGGTCTGATGCTGGGTGGCGGCGTCCTCGCGCTCGGCGTGTACGCCCGTTTCTTGAAAAATCGGAAAAAGTAATCGGCCTTTCTGTCCAGCTGAAGCTGTCTGAGCCCTGCGCTCAGGCGGCTTTTTTTTGCGATTCAGCGCGGAGTGCGCGTCGCAGGATTAATTGATCTTACCTGCGGTGGGTTGATTCCGTTTTCGAAAAGGACTCCAGAATCGTCCCCAGACACCTTTGGGGTAATCGTTGAGCCCGTCGAAACCCATGCGCGCGGGGGGCGCACCGTCGCGAGGCCAGTAGGCGGTCCGAAAAATCCAGTCCCAGATCGTGAGATTGATGCCGAAATTTTGACCGCCTTTTCCGTGCATCTCCACCGAGTGATGCCAGGCATGAAGACGCGGGGAGTTAATGACGTAATGCAGCGGGCCCCAGTCCCAGTTCAAATTCGCATGGACGAGTTCTTGCATCAACAAAGACACTACAAGGATCGCGAAGATCACCGTGTCGTTTACCCCGAGAACCACCAGTGGCAGGTAAACGAGAACCTTGTAGATAATGACCTCGCCCCAGTGCGAACGGAAGGTGGCGAGCCAGTCGAGTCGTTCGCTGCTGTGATGGAGCTTGTGGATCTCCCAGAGCCACGGCACGCGGTGCAGCACGCGGTGGATATTCCACTCGAGGAAATCTTTGATGACAAAAAAGACAATGAACTGCAGCCACAGCGGCGACTTCGCAATCAGCCGGAGGGACTCAGGATGCGGAAGACCGAAATGAAATAATGCGGCGTTGAGCCATGCGACGGTATGAA
The DNA here is from genome assembly GCA_967755055.1 of uncultured bacterium. Classification (GTDB taxonomy): domain Bacteria; phylum Verrucomicrobiota; class Verrucomicrobiia; order Opitutales; family Opitutaceae; genus Opitutus. Next base: position 280 of record CBRAFL010000058.1, on the reverse strand, counting down.
CGGCGAGAATCGCGAGCATCCAGCTCACGTATTGAGCGTTGAACAGCATCCAAAAAAGATCCTGCACAAAGCCGTCGCGAATGATTTCCTGCCTCGGTTTTGAGAACAAACGCTCCAAGGCGAAGACGCCGAACGAGACGGAGAAGAGCCAGAAATAGAATTGCAGATACAGCGGCACAGGTGAGTGGAGTGGCGGCGGGATGTATCCGCGATCGCACCGCTCGACGCAAGAATTCACGCCGCCGATTGAGGCGGAGTGCCAGAACTAAAACTCGAGGGT
>CBRAFL010000057.1:0-19641 GCA_967755055.1 uncultured bacterium | reverse complement strand
CTGCCTGCTTCTTCGGTTTCCAGGACGGCAATCCTCCAAAAGCACTGCGCGTGCGCTGGCCGTCCGGACTCATCACAGAACATACCATTCCACCGCACGCCTCCACGATCATCCTTTCACAGCCTGCGCCGTGAATGCGCATTACATTCGCGACTGAAGCCGCGACACCCTTCGTCGCGGGACTGAGCCGTCCGTGCTTTGCTGAATTCGTAGCTGCGAGCGTGACAGGTTGTGTGAAAACACGCGTGATAAGCGCGAACTGCGAGTCAATCGCCCAAGCCAACACACCCCGCCCTTCCGCCTTCGCCAAGCCTATGGCGGACAAGTCGGGCACCCCTCTCGAGAGGGGACTTCGGCTACATACGCCGCTTGGAAATCCCCTCTTTGAGAGGGGTGGCGCGCAGCGACGGGGTGTGTGATTGGGAGTTTTCATACAATCTGGTGAGCAAGTGGACGAATCCCACTCGCTCACGCTCGCAACTACGGCGCCAATCACAAATAAGACGTCGGCATGTGAGCTAGTGTACGCAAAAAAGTCCGGCGGCCTTTGCCGCCGGACTTGAAGTTCAGTCAGTTCGCTGCGGGTCTCTCGCCCCGAAGTGCCGTTCTAATTAGAAGTCGAATGTGTTCGTGAGCTGCCAACCCATGCCTTGAACAATACGCGCGAGGGCCACGTTACCGTCTGGGTTGATACGCGCTGCGATCAAACGATCATTCTCTCCGACGCTTCTCACGTTGAGCTGTATGCGCCAGTTGATTTTCTGGGTAACCTTTCGTGAATAACCGACCCACGCATCGAAGTGGTGTTCATTCTCACCTTTAAACGGCTGATCAACGTTCAAACCGCCTTTCGTGAGGAACGCCACGGCAGCATAATCCGGATCATCTGAGTTGGCGTTCTTGAAGTTCGGATCGAAATGATAGCCGATGATACGGCCAGCTTCCTCACGGAAAGCACCTCCGATCATCACACCTTTCAAGAACCCATGATCAAAGGTGTACGACGAAATGACTTTGTGCCGCCATGGAGACACTTCGGGTGCGTCGTGCCCATGATGATTCAACTCGACCGTATAATGTGCGACGATACTCGCGTTCCACTGCGCACCCAACGTATTGCCGCCATTGAACCATTCGCGAACCTGACCGCCCGGACCGTTCATGAACTTGGTCATTGAACCGATAAACGCTTTCGACACCGGATCGATGTTCTCATGGGTCGCATGGACCTTCGAGTAGTTGACTGTGATGTTCCAGGTCTTCACTGGTTGGAAAGTCAGCTCGACCTCGGTTCCATCAGACAGATTGTCGACCGTCGTTTGGTGATTGCCGAAACTCGATCCGCCGCCGGGTACGGGACCATTTTCGCCGGCGTAACCTGAAGGATAGGAGTCTCGCAGATTACCCGTCTTTGATCCCAAGGTGGGATTGAGGTCCGGTGTCAGCGCGTAGCTTGAAAAGAACGTCGCAGGAAACGGCGCCTTCAACCAAGCATTAACGATCGCGGTACCGCCGATGAAGGTTCTACCGGTTGGCGATGTACCACCATTTAGGTTATAGGCGTCAGCAGCGGCGTTGCTTGCCGGCGTGTCGCGAGTAAAGCCATCGGCAGCAGCATAGTCGTAATAGTTCTTGGCATTCTGACTCGGAGTCCGGCCAAGAATACCGTCCTGCAAGGACGTCGCCCAAGCATAGCCCCAGATCGAACCGTCAGCGAGGAAGTAACCGTTGGCGCCCAAACCACCGATCGAATTACCGGAGGTGTCAGCCAGGGTCGCATTTTTGACCTTCGTCTTAAACTTGGCCACTTTCAGGCTGAGTTTGTCGGCGAGGGTGGTGATAACAACGCCGTACTCCTTGGTTTGACCAGTCGCATTCGGAATCGGCAAGCCGGCCAAGCTGAGACGAGAGGCATCTGCTTTGAAGTTTTGACCACGATTGTAGAACAAGCTGATCGTCGAGTCACCGGGCAGTTTTGCCATTAATGCTTTCGGCAGATGGTAAACGACGCCCCAAGTCTTACTCTCGCCTCTTACGTCGGTACGTGACGCAAGGTTGTCCGGATAGTTTAGGCTCGTGAACCCGCTGTTCGGTTCCTGAATTGCGTTCGTCTGGTAGCTCGTAACGATGTCTTTGCGCCAGCCGAGGGTGGGAACCAAATCCCCGTCGAGAAAATATCCCTGCCATGTGATGCCCTTGGAGATATCTCGTTTGCGAGTCCGGCTCGCCGATTGAACCAGATCCGGAAAATCGTTCGGATCGGTGTCCCGCAGCCAGCTGACCTGTTGCTGGGTCCAGCCGACATAGTTAGCAGGATTGTCGACTTGTGTTCCCACGGTGACCCCGCCTCCGGTATAGTTAGGAAACGTATACGGAGCGGTTGGATCGACATAATTGGGATCGCCCGGCGTGGTGGATTTATTCCAATGCGAATTGAATGTCCGCGCCGTTTGCGACTCAGGCGGTGCAATGACGTAATTGAGATTCTGCAAATTCGCACCTGCCGCAGATGAAGCGTTCTTGAGACTTGGCCCAAGATAAGCCAACCACTCGAAACTGCGGTTGGAACCCAATGTATTCGCCGCATTCGCATTGGGTGACTGCTTGATGATATAGTCTGGGGTGGTGGCAAACTGCGCCCAAGTGACGTTATGTTGAACTACGGTATCCCTCTCATACAAACCAGTAAATATATGCCGGCCGATGATCTTCGCGAGCTTGCTGTCGCCAAGAAAGTCGGAGGCGCGAATTTCACCTGTCGGGGTGAACCGGAATGAATCACGCACCGTGCGGAATTTCTGATTCTGGCCAGGCGCACCCGCTGCGGTGGCGATATACGGACGTCCCACGTTGGGATTTGCGGTGCCGTCCGCATAGGTTTCGTTGACGTCTACATTGATCGCGTACTGCTGACCCTGCAGCCAGGGATTCGAGCCAGAATCATAGTCCTGGTGATCAGCTACGAATTGGAATGCCAAACGATCATTAAAGAAACTTTGCTCAAGCGCGACATTGAAGGCCTTCCAATTTTGCCATTCGCGTTTGTTCGGGCCGTCCAGCAGTTTCTTATAGAAGTTGAAAATGCTAGGATCAGTCAGAACCACGTCGGCATAGTACACACCACCGGGGATTGGTTTGCCCGGGTAGCTGGGAACTCCAAAACCATTATCTGCATTCTGAATATTGAATGCATATTGGCTCATCAACGGAATGGCCATGGGGAGGAACCCTGGAAACGCGCCTCGCACCGAGGCAAAACCCGCGTTGGGCTGTGCCGCAATGGTCTTGATCGGCGTTCCCGACGGATCAGTGGGGACCTGACCGGGATTGAGGGGCGTGTTGAGGGACTTTGGCGTCGCCTCGTAATAGTTAATAACGTCGTCCCAATAGGAGCGGCCTTGATTTGAGCCCAAGCTGTACGTCGCGTTAGCCAGTGGCCCGCCTTTGCCGCCGGGCAGCGGCGTGCCCGAAGCATTCGGGCTGGCTGTATTAAACTGGTTAATTGTGAGTTTGTTATAACCCGGATTACCGTACGCATCCACTCCCGTCTTGAACCAAGGCGTGATCGTATCGTTTGGCGGCAACTGCCGCGGGTTGTTTGAACGAATCTTGCCGTCTTCGTACTTTAGACGAATCGACGTGTGATTGGCGTCACCAAACAGCTTTGGATCGAAGCGTAGAGCGGCGTAATAACGCGTGTCGTTTTTATACGCCGGCTTTTGCTCGTACTTCTCGTCGTCTTTGAGGGCGGCGACGCGGATCGCGAGCATTCCTTTAACAAGGACCTGATTGAAATCAATCGAGTTACGAAGAGAGGCGTATTGATCAACCCGGTTCTCCACTTTGTACGAACTCTTAAAGGCTGCTTCGTTGGTGCTGGTATTGATAATACCTGCCGGGCTGCCCGTACCAAAGAGAATTGAATTTGGTCCGCGCTGGAGATCGACGCGTCCGACGTTGAAATTATCCCATGGAATATCCGACAGGAAGTAATCGCGCGTGTTGTCCGCCGAATCCAGTCCGCGAACACGGGTCGACGGGCTCACCGTCTTCTCCTGATAAATGGCAGCTCCGGCCACACCCGTGAAGTTACCGCGAATACCCGCCACTTCGGTGCTAGGGGTATAAACCAGCAAGTCAGCGTTGTTCTTCGCTCCTGTGTCTTGGAGAAACTGTTGGGTAACTACCGAGATGGCTGACGCCACGTCTTTCAAGTCCGTACGAACGCGAGTTCCGGCCAACGTACTGTTGGCGCGGTAGCCGTTTTCGTCGGAACTGGCGTCGACGATAAATGGTGACAGCACGATCGCTTCTTCGTCAGTGGGAGCCGCGGCAGGCGGAGGTGCAGTTTGCGCACGCAAAAACGGCGCAACGACTAAACAGAGCGCGGACGTGGCAAATAATGCACGCGGCCGCACAATAAGGCGTTTCATAGGATGTAGGGTGTTGGGTAGTGTCTGATAACTCCGAGAGTTATCACCCTCCGAACGGCACGACGTCCGCCGGAAGCAGCGCCGTACTATAGCGACCCGGACACCCTTTGGAAATGAGTTCCAGCCATCCGCATAGTGAGATATTTTTCAAATCTCGGAGGCTCACACGTCTTCTACGAAATCCAACATCATCGAAAAGCGTGCGACTCCCGATGAATTTCAAATGTCGTAGGAAAATTCCCTAGGATATACGCGCGTCGCTCGCGACTTCGCAAAAACGCCCCACATCCAGCCCAGCCCGTCACGCTCAAGCCGCTGAGCGCTGCAACAGTTGATTCAAGACTTGGGCCAGCGCCGCTGTCTCGTAGGGTTTGGAGACGATCCCGGAGAATCCGTAGTTTCGGTAATTCGCCAGAACTTCGTCGTTCGAATAACCGCTCGACACGATCGCCTTCACTTCGGGGTCGAGTTTCAACAACTGCTTCATGGCTTCGCATCCGCCAACCCCACCGGCGACCGTGAGATCCAAAATCACGAAATCAAATGGCCCGGCGCTGCCGAGGCACTTGCGATACTCCGCGACAGCTTCGGCGCCATCTGAAACGACGACGGTTTCGTAGCCCAACCGTTGCAACATCGCCAATCCGAGCCGCCGGATTTCCAGATCATCGTCCATAAAGAGGACTCGTCCTCTTCCCGCCTCTATTTCAACCGGCTCTTGGGGTTTATCCGGAGTGGACATCAGACCAGCAGATGCCGCGGGAAGCCAAATATGAAAGGACGTGCCCTGCCCCACCGTCGACTCGACGGTGATATGGCCGTGGTGCTTCTTCACGATCGAGTAAACGGTCGCCAACCCCAATCCATGGCCCGTTTTCTTGGTGGTAAAATAGGGCTCGAAGATTCGGCCGAGATTTTCCGGCGCGATGCCGGCTCCGCGATCTGTAATCGTTAGTTTCAAGTACCTTCCCGGCTCCAGAATTTTTCCAAATCCCGGATCGCTCATTTCGTTCCTGAGCGTGATTTCCATTTGCCCGCCATCGGGCATGACCTGCATGGCGTTGATCACGACATTCTGGACGACCTGACCAATCTGGCCCTTGTCCACATCCGCCGCCCAGAGGTCGGGAGCGATGTCGAAGACGCACCGAACGTTCGAGCCGCGGAGGGCGAACTGGGCAACTTCCTTGACGACTTCGGCGAGGACAACCGCCGATCGAATCGGCGCTCCACCTTTCGAAAACGTGAGGAGTTGCTGGGTTAAATCTCGGGCGCGAGCGACCGCTCGCTCGGCTTCGCGCAACCAGCTCGTGGATTCCGTCTCCTGTTTCAAATCCAAGATCGCGAGCGAAATATTTCCCATCACCACGGTGAGCAGGTTGTTGAAATCGTGCGCGATTCCACCCGCCAGAATTCCCAGCGACTCAAGTTTCGTCGCTCGCTGCAATTCTGATTCCAGTCGCGATTCGCGCTGCAGCTGATCGCGAATTTGCGCGGTCTGCTGTTGGACGCGCCGGCGCAGCGCGACGACCCAGCCAATGAACAGCAATATACCTACCGCCAGAGTGGCGGAAAACGTCAGGATCCGTCCGCGCGTGAGTGCCGACGGCCGCGCGACCAATTCGATATCGCGCGGCGAACGCAGCCGGATCAAAAAAGCGCCCGCCTGTCCGTCTTCGGCGTACTTGGTTTCATATACGCCGGTGAGTCGGAGAACACTTCCGACTAACAAGGGAGAAGCCCGTCCATTTACAGCTGCGGCGCGTTCCAAATACGCTTCGAAAATCGCGTTATTGGACTGAAGCGTCAGTCGGATATGATCACCGACCGAAGAGTCGTCGATCAGCGTCGCTTCAATTCTTACCAGATTTCCATCCAGCTCTGATCGGATCATCGCAGGATCGATCAGCAACCGCGGTTCCGGGGCATCGCCTTTGCCAGTCTGCCGATAAACGGCTTCGCGAAGGACCGCACGTCCGCCTTGCCGTCCGAGAAAGCCCACGGCATCGACCCGATCTCCGGGGACAAGCGGAGTCGTTTGTCGGCTCATCACCATCAACGTTTCTTCGCCTTCGATGATGTTGATAAAATGCCCCGGCGAGTGATGCACCACGGTTCCAGAAACCTTCACTCGTCGATTAAACGACTGCAGCGTGCCGTATTGTCCGAGGTTCGCGAGTAGGCGCGCCGGCTGATCAAAGAGATCCTTTGGCGCCGCTTCTTCGACCTGAACGAAACTCGCCGAAGGCACCAGCAGTTTTATCCCTGTAAGTTTTCGGCGCTCGTTCGCTTCGGCGACGCAAACTCCGTGGAGCCGAATCACCGAGCCTTCCAACGCCGAAAGATTTCCCGCTGGCGGCAACTCAGCTCGGAAATTTCCCGCCGATGTCGCCACTTCGAGATGAGTCCACGCTCCGTCGTTTTCAACTTTCCGAAGATAACCTCTCATCTCCACCCATTGCGCCTCGTTCACTCCGGTGAGCGCGAGTTCGAGTGAAACCTGACTCGCCTCCGGCATCACCAGATTCCCGAGTTGGGCTATTTCGCTCGCAACCACCATCGGCGCGAACGCACCCATGGCCGTCCGACCTTTGATTTCGATATTCCGCCCCGGCACTTTGACGAAATCGGCGAGAACGTCCTTGTCGCCGGAAACACAAACTCCACCGCTGGCGTCTTGAATAAAGATAAAAGGCGCATCGGGGTGCGACCAGGTGACCACGCCGGAAATCAAGACAGACCGTCCCGCTGCAGCTTCGACGCGGGAAAGCTCCAGGACTTGTTGAGCAACTCGCAGAACCGTATTTTGCCCGCCGCGTACGAACGGCAATGGAGTCGTCACCGAACGAAAAAGCGCTTCGGCCAATTTCCAGTCCGTGCCCTCGATCGCCGGATAACCGATCGCCTCAACTTCCTCGTTGATCGCACACGTCCGGGTCTGGCCCGTGATCAAGTCGATCTGGCCGGTCTCGTCACGAATTCTCAAATACCGACCGGCCTCCTGCGCTTTCACCTGACCCGCGACTCTCACTAAAGTTCGTCGGGACAACTTGGACAGAGAGCCGATGGGCGAGACGGGCAGTTTGAATCGCGGGTCACTGCCGAGCCAGCTAATGTTGGTAATATCTTCGAGTCCAGGGACGCGCAATTCAAGAGACACTTTCTGGCCGGCCGCGATAAGAGACTGCATGTATACAGCGCGGACGCGCACGTTGGAGTCGGTAAACTCTGGAACGGGTTTCGAGGGATCGAGCGCCACAATCGCGAAGACCGTCTCGCCTTCCACGGAAAGTGTCAGATGCAGGTGCTCCGAGTCGATCCGATGCTGCTGCACCACGAACGCTTCAACCGCAACGAGCCGGCCTGAAAACAAGTCGTTACGCCCGAGCTGTCCCGCAATAGACGGCGCCGGGATTTCGACCGTCGCAGCCGACACGACGGTCGCATTTTCGAACGATAGGTCTTTATTCGGCGGCTCGAACGTGCCCGTAATTACGATATGCTGACCCGACTTTACGGGCAGCTTCCGATTCCCTACTGCGGCATAAGTAGCTTGGCCGGCGGTTTGCAGCCAAAGATTTTTCCAAACCGGATCGTAAAACGATACGTCACATTCAAATCGAAACGGATGTGACTGAGTCCGCTCTTGATCAGTCAAATTCCAGAATTGTTGGAACGATGTGATCAGGTCTTTCGGAGGTGACTCTGCCGCCGATTGTTGGGCATGAGCCACGCCGAGAAAAAGCATGCCGCTGGCGCCGAGCGTGATCGCCCAACGCAGCACTTGTTTCCATGGAGTGAAATCAGTGTGTCGTCTGAATCGCATTAATCACCTATCCAAGAGATCGGGTAATCTCCTCACCTGATGAATCGGACGCCACTGCCGTAACTGTAGCCTCAAGCCAGCACCGATTTATCGAGATTCGGTACCGGCTGACAGCTATCGTCAAACGCAATGTGAATTTCGCCATCGATCTGCACAGCAACGCATCGACGGTTGGATTTACCTGGGTCGATCCATTTTTTAACCCCGAGAATTTGGCCGGGGACAAGGCTTCGGACCGGAGTACATCAATCGGCATTTTCCCCACCGAATACGATTCGGCGGACGGGAACTGCGATGAAAATTGAACCACCATCGTGCCCCTGAACTCGCCCAATGTTGGAGTGTGCCCCACGTGATGATTCCCCCGCGATGAGTTCACTCTCACAAACCCTCAATCCCATATTCCCATGGCTAAGACCACATCTCTCCACGAATTGCTGATCGATGAGTTGAAGGATCTCTACAACGCGGAAACCCAGCTGACTAAGGCACTCCCCAAGATGGCCAAGGCCGCCAATGACGAGGCTCTTAAAGCCGGCTTCGAAGAGCACCTCGATCAAACGCACAAGCATATCGCGCGACTCGACCGAGTGATGGAGCTGCTCGAAGCATCGCCAAAAGGTAAGGTCTGCAAAGCGATGAAAGGGCTCGTTGCTGAAGGTAAGGAAAAGATCGACGAAGATGCTTCTCCCGCGGTGAAGGATGCGGCGCTTATTTGCGCCGCTCAGAAAGTAGAACACTACGAAATCGCCGGGTATGGCACCGTACGCACGTTCGCCGAGCTGCTTGGGCAGGACGAAGTCGTTTCTCTGCTGCAGGAGACGCTCGACGAAGAAGCGGAAACCGATCGCAAGCTCACGGAACTCGCTTCCACGCTCAACCTGAAGGCCGAGGAAGGCGAAGAATCCGTCGATGAGGACAGGGAACGGCGCTGAGTCTTATCCCGCCCCGCGTAGCGGCAGGCCTCCGTGCCTGCTGTGATCGGAGAGGCCGGAGCGGAACCGGACCGACACGGAGGTCGTCCTTTCACTTGTCGATCACAGCAGGCACGGAGGCCTGCCGCTACGCGCTTACTCTCCGGTTTCGGAGAATCCCTGATTCCACGTGTGGTCTGATGAGCGTACAATCCTCGGGATGAACGAATCTTTCACTGAAACAATTCCCAGTCAGGCAACCCACGAGGAAATCTCGCATCGCGCCCAAAAAATTTGGATGGCGCTTGGCCAGCCGACGGGACGCGACGAAGAAATCTGGTTCCAAGCCGAGCGCGAACTTCGAACCTCTTCGCCTTCTCCCGTTTCACAAGTTCCACCAGCGCCTCCCAGCGCAACGACAGTCATCGGGACGACGTCTTCAAAAGCCTCCGCGGCGCCAAAAAAACCAGCCGTCCGGTCTTCGAAAGCTGCTGCGCGTTAAACGTCCGAAGCACGAGCTTCCGCTTTTAGGTGTTAGCCTAGGGTTACGACCGAGCCCTCAGCAGGCCGTCGCGAAAATCGGAAACGCGACGGAGGTTTAACCGTTGACGATTTCCCCGCCATTCGGGTGCAGCACCTGTCCCGACATAAACGAGGATTCCTCAGACGCCAGGAAGACATAACACGGCGCTATTTCATCGGGCTCTGCCGCGCGTTTCATTGGCACGTCGGATCCGAACGAAGCCACTTTTTCCTTCGGAAATGTCGAGGGAATCAGCGGCGTCCAGACAGGCCCGGGAGCGACAGCGTTAACGCGAATTCCCTGATCAGCCAGCGACAGCGCAAGCGATCGAGTGAACGCCACGATCGCTCCTTTTGTGGCGCTGTAGTCGAGTAACTGCGCACTGCCCCGATACGCCGTCACCGATGTCGTGTTGATGATCGCCGCGCCTTTTTTTAGATAGGGCAGCGTCGCACGAGTGAGATAAAAATAGGCAAAAATATTTGTGCGAAACGTGCGCTCAAGTTGCTCATCGGTGATGCGATCCAACGACTCCTGCGGATGCTGCTCCGCCGCATTGTTCACCAAAATATCGATCGACTCGAATTTCGCGAGCGTCGCGGTCACCATGCGCTCGCACTCCTTCGAGTCGCCCACATCGCCCGGCAGTAAAAGACACGTCCGCCCGAGATCTTCCACGCGCTTGCGGGTGCCGATCGCATCGAATCGCTCGTCGAGAAATCCGATCGCGACGTTCGCGCCTTCTTTCGCATACGCCAGCGCAACCGCCTTTCCAATTCCGCTATCGCCACCCGTGATTAACGCCGTCTTCCCGGCGAGTCGTCCGCTCCCGCGAAGCTTAAAGTTTTCGCTGACCGGCCGGGGAGTCATGACAGATTCGATACCGGGCTGTTGCGCCTGCGTTTGAGCCGGCCGTGTTTTGTGCTGGGGAGAAGGCTGCATAAGAAAAGTCACACTATGGCGCGAACCAGCGGATCGAAATCGGGGCAGGATCTGAAGCCTTGGCAGGGAGAAGTCCGATGAGTGGAGGAGCACTGCCGCCCCACTCACGTTCAACTGTTTTCAGTTTTCGCCAGAACTCAAACGCGAGACCCCATCTTGAAATCGACATTCTGCGTAGCGGCGGGCGTCCCTGCCGGCCGGGTTCGGCGTTTCGCGATCGAAAATCGAAATTCCCAATTCGGAAAGCCGAAAGTCAGCAGGCACGGAGGCCTGCCGCTACCTGCGAGCCGAAAGCCGAAACAAGAAACCGCTAATGGGGAGCCGCCAATTGGGCAGGTCCTTGTGTCACCCCTCCGCCTGATCGGCTCCAGAATACGTAATGGGGTCTGCTGATCGCAGACCGCGAACAGCGGGCTCCAATCACCTCAAGGCGCAGGCGACGGAGCGCGGCCGCGCGGAGATGGTCGCACCTGGTGCGGCCCCGAAGCGGAGCGAAGGGGTGACCGTTGCGGGTGCCCTTTGGGCGTAGCGGTCACGTGCGCCACGTAGCCACTGAATAAAAGATTTCCCCATTGGGAAAAATCCTATTAGCGGTTCCCCTCTTGGATTGGGATTTTTATTTCGAAGACACGCCTCAAACGATCCCTTCGCTCTTCACCCACTGGATCGCGTGCCGCACCAACTCCGTGCCGCTTTCCAGGCGCAGCTTCAACTTCAAGTGCTCGCGGTACGAATCGATCGTCTTCACACTCAAATTGAGTTTGGAAGCGATCTGCCGCGTGCCATAGCCATTGCCGATAAGCTGGAAAACTTCCATCTCGCGATCGCTTAATGTATCGATCGAAAAAACCACCTCTTCCTTCCGGTTGTTCACGAGACGATGAAGCATCTTTTCCTTCATCTTATCGCTGAGATACAACTCGCCCGAAAGCACGCGTCTGATCGCGGTGAGGATCTTCGCGCTCGCCTCATGCTTCATGATGTACCCCTTCGCACCGGCGCGGAGCGCGCGTTCGGCAAACAGGCTTTCATCATGCATCGACATGATCAATACAGGCATCTCCGGTCGAAGCGCCTTCAAGTGTTTCATCAACTCGATACCGCTCGTCGTCTTAAGCGTGATGTCGACGAGCGCCACATCCGGCGTGAGCTTCTGGATCATGTCGATAGCCATGGGCGCGCTGTCCGCCTCGCCGCATACCATCAGATCACGCTCTTGATTAATCAGCACCGCCACGCCCTGCCGGGTGATCGGATGATCATCCACCAGAAATATCCGACTCTTCGTGGTGGCCGTGCTGGAGGGAGCAGAAGTTTCGGTTTCCGTGTTCGTTTTCATTTCGAAGTAGCACTCGTAAACAGAACGCTCACTTGTGTTCCCCGTTGCAGCTCAGATTCGGCGGAAAATGTTCCACCAATCATGTTCGCCCGATAACTCATCAGGCGTAATCCTGCACCGGAGCCTAATTTCACTTTTTGGAGATCGAAGCCGCTTCCATCATCCTTGATGGAAAGCCGATGCTCACGTTCGTTCGATATAAGCGTAACGAGAATATGTTGGGCACCACCGTGTCGCGTGGCGTTGTGAATCGCTTCTTGTGTGATGCGATAAAGGTGAATCGACGTCAGGTGCTCGCAGCGCGGCGGCGCCCCCTCGGCGCGGAAACGACATTCGATTCCGTGCAGAAGTTGCGCTTGGTAAGTGAGATCCTCCAAAGCACCCACCAAGCTGCCTTGCTCGAGCTGCACCGGAACCAGTCCGCGTGCGAGCGCGCGGGTTTGAGAAACGGATTCACTCGCGAGGCGTGCGATCAAATCCGCATTTTCAACTTCATCCGGTGCGGCGATTTTCAACCGATCGCGCAGCGCCGCCGTGAGGCATGCCATTCCCGTGAGCTGCTGCCCTAGGCCGTCGTGCAAATCGGCGCCGATACGTTGCTGCTCCGCGTCGCTAATCGTCAGCAACTGCTGTTCGAGCCAGCGCCGTTCCGTGACGTCGCGCCCAAAAAACGTCGCACCCGTTCGCTCTGGATCGCCCGTCACGAAAAATTCCACCTGCCATTCCCGACCGTTCGCCTTCCCGGTTTGCGCGAAATGCGCCGACTCGCCGCGCAATGCTCCGGCGAGCACCGCCCGACTTTGAGGGAAGATCTGTGAAAACACTTTTCCAACAATCGATGCGGCGCTGAGGCCCGTCTGATCGAGGCCCGTGCCTTGCGCCTCCTCGATCCGCCCCGTAGCATCAAGGCGTCCCGCGACGACGGGCAGGCGGCGCATGATGCTGCTCAAAAGTTGCGCCTGACGGTTCCGCTCCGCTTCCACCTCCACACGGTCCGTCACGTTGACAGCGAATTGAATCGCACCGCGGCCGCGCTCGGCATCAAACCGAAAATAGTTATCGAAGTATTGAGTATGGCCAGCGTGCGTCACCTCACTGATAAAATTCGATGCCCCGCCCTTTAACGCCGCGCGAATTTGCGGCGCAGAAGCTGGCATGATCTCCGTCGCCTTCCGACCGACCAGCTCGCCATCCGAAAGGCCAATGGTCTCCAATCCGCGTCCGCGTGATTCCAGCAGCGTGCCTTCCGCATCAAGCCGCGCCGCAATGACCGGTAGACTCGACAAAATACCGTTGAGCAAACTCGTGGTGGCCCGGAGTTCGTTCTCCATCAACACGCGATCGGTGATATCGACAGCAGCGAAACCTTGAAGCCGTTGACCTTGCGCGCTCACCATCCCAAACGAGTTGACCAGCCAATGCCGCCCGTCGTGCGAATACGGCCAAGCTTCCACCACCGAAGACGGCCCCGCAGGCGGTTGCAATTCATCGCTGCGAAAATGCCGGCTGAATAAATCGTTTTGGAAAAGCAACGTACCCGCACCATCGCGAATGCACACCGCGCAAGGCACGCTGCGCATGAAAAGCTCAAGCTGCTGCTGACTTTGCCTCAGCGCCGCTGTCATTGCCGCCTGACGAATCGCGTAGCGAATCGTTCGCTCAAGCTCGGTGCTATTCAGCCCATTCTTGCAGAGGTAATCAGCCGCGCCCGCCTGTGACGCTTCGTTATCCACCTCCGCACTGTCATTACCCGTCAGCAGGATAATCGGCATTTCACAGCCGTGGATTTGAGCCTCTCGCAATAAATCGAGCCCCGTGCCACCACCGAGTTGGTAATCAAACAGCGCGACATCAAAGCCACCCTCATTCATCCGCTTTTGGCCCATCGCGTAACTCGAGGCCCAACTGAGTTCGTAGGAGCCCAGCCCGTTTCTCCCCAAGAGAAAACTGAGATAGCGAAAATCGTCCTCATGGTCCTCGACGACGAGGATCTTGATGGGTTTAGCGGAGGCCGAAGTCGCCATGCGAGCTAGAGATGGATGAGGCACGGGTACTTGGCTGGAGTGAACATTCGTTAATTGTGAATACTCTCGCCGGTTGGCAGCCGCCCCGCAGTCCGCAGAAACTCAACAGCTTCGCCGGACCCTAAGAAAGGCCGACGGTGTTCGAACAAAGATAAGGCTGTGGCGCCACGTTCTAGCATTCCCTGATGGATAAGTAAGTAGTTTTCACTAACGCCGACCAACAGACCCATTCTTCGTTGGGTTGTTCGAAAATAGTCGGGATTAAGCGGTGCCTTCGCGATCGTCTGGCAAGAGGACCAAAATTCCGCACGGCTGCCGAATTTTTTTGGCTCCTCGGCAATGATGCCGCGCTCAGCGCGCGGCTCACGCCGCCTTGCGGGATTTGGTGTGGCGCACCGGAGCTTTTTTCGCTGGCTTGCGTGCTCCACCCTGTCCCGTTTTCTCGAGGCTTTCCTTCAGCACCGCGGCGAGATCGATGACGTTGGTCGCCTTACGCGCCTTAGGCGCGACGGTTGTGGTCCGTCCACCATGCTCGATCTTATCTTTGATCAGATTCATGAGCGCAGATGTGTAGTCGTCCGTGTAACGCTTCGGATCCCACTTCTCTGTCATCTGAGCAACGAGGTCCTTGGCCATCTTGTGTTCGCGTGCTTTCGGAGCCGTCTTCGCCACCGGAATGTTCAATTCCTCCACGTCGACCAATTCGTCGGCGAAATGCATAATCTCCAACACGAGTCCGGCCTCCTGCGATTTCACTGCAGCCAGATGCTGTCGAGTTCGAATGACCACTTTCGCAATTCCCACCTTTTGCGTGTCCTTCAACACATCGTGCAACAATCGGTACGCCGGCGCGCCACCTTTCTCAGGGACGAGATAGTAGGGTTTTTGAAAATGCATCGGGTTCACTTCGGCCAGCTCGACAAAATCGATGATGTCCACCGTCTGCGTCGCCTCGATGTCGACGCGGCGGAAATCGTCGTCCTTCAACACGACGAATTTCCCTTTTTCGTATTCGTAGCCTTTCACGATGTGGTTCCACGGGACTTCGCGTCCGTCCACTTGCGCGACTCGCTTGTAGTTCACGGGGCTGAGATCAGATGAACGAAGCAAACGGAAGCTCAGCTCTTCGCGCCGCGTCGCGGGATAAAGCGAGACCGGAATATTGACCAAACCGAAACTGATGGAGCCTTTCCAGATTGAGCGCATCGAGAACGCTAATTCGGTTTCCGCGCTCCGCCATCCTGCTGAGTCCCTACTCCGTTCTACGGTAGTTACACCTACGAGCCGTCACGGAAAGCATTGCGGGGTTCCCTGAACCTTTTTTGAACGTTCCAGCGAGGCACTTGTCCTCTTCGAAATCTGAATCATTCATGAGTAGCAGCGATCCGCCCCATGGGAGAATTCTAATTCACGGCAGAGGTTCTGGCAGTGCTGGAGCAAGTGACATCGAACGGCGCGCGCGTGAACTCGTTGATATCGATGGTCGCACGGGAGCCGAGATCACCGATTTTGATCTGGCCCGTGCCGAAGCTGAGTTGTCGGGCATTGCGCTTCCCCTCACGACGGTCGAAGACGACGAGACTGATGAGGCGTCCACCCGCGACCCGAACGAGCCGATCTCAGTGAACGGCCACGAAATTCCGCTGCGCAAAGGACTCGACGAAGAAAAAGCCGTCGAGCGACTGGCGTTGGAAGGCGTCGAGGAGGCCCAGCACGAACAGATGCTCGCCGCCCGACGCCGCGAGCGTCGGCTGAACGAAACCAGATATCTTTAGGGAGTTAGATAAATCATCCGCAAAAGAATGGTGGAGGGGCTGCGCTCAGTCGCAACTTGCTCTGATGCAAGCACGCTGACGGAGTGGCGCCCTCCCGGCGGAGAGACTTGCCCGGGCGCGTTCACGAGGTTTGTCATAAATTTTGTGAGCGTTTATTTTTTTTGAACGATTCTCAGACAGCCGCGTCTTTCTCCACGTGTGTTAGGTGTTATGTTCTTTTTAGTGTAGTTCATAGTTTTGTAGTTAAAGTCGGCAAGGGCGCTGGAAAAAACACCAGCGCCCTTTCTGTTTTTGGATGACGCGAGCCGTTGCGCCGCGCACTTGTCAGCGTCAGGGCGGATCTTTTCACTGCCGCATGCCTGATTTTCGCGCATTCTGTAACCCGGCCACGACTGAACCCGTTGAGATCGTTCTGTCACCGGAAGAGTCCCACCATCTGGTCGTCGTTAACCGTGCACACGTTGGTGATACCGTCGTGGCGTTCGATGGCCGCGGAACGGAGTGGATTTGCGAACTCACCGGCGATCGGAAGAACGCAGCGTCGCTAAAAGTCCGCTTTCATCAAAAGGCAAAACCGCTCGTTTACGAAATCACGCTCGGGCAAGCGCTCCCAAAAGGCGCGTCGATGGACGCCATCGTGCGGAAAGCCACCGAGATTGGCGCGATTCGTATCGTCCCGCTCGAAAGCGAGCGGACTCAGGTTCATCTCGACGGAGATCGCTCCGACAAAAAAATAGATAAATGGCAGACAGCTGCACTCGAGGCGGCGAAACAATGCGGCAATCCGTTTCTCCCTGAAGTCACGCCCGTTCAAAAAGCGGGTGCGTTCATGGAGTCAGCGCGCGGCTATGATTTGAAGTTGATCGCGAGCCTTCAACCCGGCGCGAAATCGCTAAAGCATGTCCTCGCCGGTTTCCACGCAGCGCAAGGTCGAGCTCCTAAAAAAGTGCTGTGGCTGGTCGGACCCGAAGGTGATTTCACGCCAGCCGAAATGAGTCTCGCGAAAAGCGCCGGCTTCGAACCGATCACGCTCGGACCGCTGGTGTTACGTTGCGAAACCGCCGCCGTCTACGCGCTGAGCGTGCTCAGCTATGAATTACAAAATAGCTGATTTGTAGCTGGCGCGCTCGGAAGAGCGGATCGTGGTAGCACAGGCCTCCGTGCCTGTGGATTTGGAGTAACCTGTAAAACAACACAGGCACGGAGGCCTGTGCTACAACGATCGAAGTCCGCTTTTCACCAAACCAGCAGCCCGCCCGCGAACGTCAGCCCGGCTCCGACACTGCAAAAAATAATCCGGTCGCCGTCGGTGAAAATCCCTTCTTCCGCCGCCCAGCCCAGCGCCATCGAGACGCTCGCCGCACTCGTGTTGCCGTATTTCGCAATCGTCACGACGAACTTCTCATACGGAATTCCCACGCGACGACTCACTGCTTTCAGGATGCGTTCGTTCGCCTGGTGCGGAACGATCCACGCGATATCTTCCGGCTTCAGGTTTTCGCGAATGAGCGTCTGCTCGATCTGCTCGGCAAACCCCACCACCGCGTGTTTGAACACCGCCGCTCCGTCCATTTGCAGATAAAAATGTTCGAGATCGTCCGTCCTCCCGTCCGGCCAAGGCATCCGCGCACCGCCACCGGGTCGTTGAATCGCTTCAAATTGCTCGGCGTCTCCCGAAAGTCCCATTCGGTGCAGTCGATGTCCGCCTTCTCCCGCCGTGAGAATCGCCGCGCCCGCGCCATCGCCGAATAAAAACGCCGTGCGGTGGTCATTGGGATTCGTAATCCGCGACAACAATTCCGCTGTCACAACGATGAGATTTTTCGCCGTGCCGCCACAAATGAACGTGCGCCCCACTTCCAACGCATAAAGCCATCCCGAGCACGCTGCGTTCAAATCAAACGCGAGCGCTCGCGGAATTCCGAGCTGACGCGCCAGCGCACTCGCCATCGACGGCACCGGTTGATCCGGGATGAGCGTCGCCATGATGATGCCATCAATTTCCGACGCCTGCATGCCGGCTTGCGCCAACGCGTGTTGAACGGCGATCGCCGCGAGATCCGTCGCGCTCTCGTCTTCCGTCGCAAATCGGCGTTCTTTAATTCCGGTCAAGCGCACCATTTCATCCTCGGTGCGTTGGGGAAAGGCTTTGAGAATTTCGCTGTTAACCCGAATGCCCGCAGGTACGGCGTGACCGACTCCAGCGATGCAAACAGTGGCGGAAGTGGCAGTGCTCATGAAGTGGGGAAAAAATCAGCCTTTGCGCTGCGCGAGATAACGCACGACGTCGTCACCGGAAACTCGATTACCCGGACCGGTCGCTTCGATGTCGGTAATTGTGGCGGGATTCAACCCAGCTTCCTGCGCGAGCTTCGTCGCGCGCGGCGTCCAGACGTGAGCCACCGCTGCCTTCGCCGGCGTGGCCGCTGCTGGAGTTGCCGGCGTCGAGCCTTTCGTCGCGAGGTGACGCAGACTTTCGTCGTCGGTTTCGATCTGACAAAAAAGTTGCCCCGAATCCAACGTGTCGCCTTCGCGCGCTGCGACGGTGCGAATCACGCCGTCACACGGGCTCTCGAATTCGAACGTCGATTTATCACTTTCCAAATCTCCCATGCGCTGGCCCTTGGTCACCCGATCACCCGGCCGCACCTTGACCACGATCACATTTAGTTCGCTCACGGTCGCGCCCATCGAGGGCACCGGGACATCAATGATGAAGGTTTCCATGTCTTTCGATTAAAGGAGTCTGGGAACAGCCAGCGTCTGGTCAAGGTGTCGCATCGGAAGCGATGCGACAGGTCCGTTAAGAGAGAGTGCCGTTCTCAAATCGGTGCACCCGCGCCTCAACCCTGCCGTCAACGTCAGGTGCGCGTCACCTTCCACACCGCGACGCATTGCGAAAGCAACGCAGGCAATTCGTCCAACGGAATCATGTTCGGTCCGTCGCTGATCGCATTTGCTGGATCGGGGTGCGTCTCCAGAAAAAGTCCATCCGCTCCTGCCGCCAGCGCCGCCTTCGCGAGCGGCGGCACGAATTCACGCTGTCCGCCGCTCTTGCCGCCGGCCGCCCCGGGAAGTTGCACGCTGTGCGTGGCGTCAAAAACCGTGGGATACCCATTTTGCCGCATGATCGAGAACGACCGCATGTCGACGACGAGGTTTTGATAACCAAATGTGGTTCCACGTTCCGTCTGCCAGATTTCGCTGGCCGCGCCTTCGCGGAGCTTTCCTGTGACGAACTGCATTTCCTGGGGCGATAAAAACTGGCCCTTCTTCACGTTCACCGTGCGACCACTCGCGGCCGCTTCGAGAAGAAGATCTGTTTGCCGGCACAAAAATGCCGGGATCTGGATCACGTCACACACCGCGGCGACTGCCGCCACCTGTTGGCGCTCGTGCACGTCAGTCAGCACGGGAAAACCGTAATCGCGTTTGATCAGTGCGAGCAGCGCAAGGCCTTCCTCAATTCCCGTTCCGCGATCACCTGCGAGCGACGTGCGGTTGGCTTTGTCGAATGAGCCTTTGAAAATGATTTTCAGCGCCGGATGCGCGCGGGCGATGCGCTGGAGCGTTTCCGCCACGGCACGACACACTCGCTCGTTTTCCAAAGAACACGGACCGGCGATGACCAGGAGTTTGCTGGGATCGAAGAGCATCAGCGTTTCGCCTTTGCTTTCTTCCGCGCCGCTCCGCCTTTTTTATTTTTGATCGTCGCGGCAATGAACGCGGCGAACAACGGATGGGCGCGATTAGGCTTGGACTGAAATTCGGGATGGAACTGCACCGCCACGAACCACGGATGATCCTTGAGCTCGATGATCTCGACGAGATTGCGACGCGGATTGATTCCGCTGATCACCATTCC